>NZ_JBTGGE020000012.1:0-38175 GCF_054331515.2 Streptococcus sp. 10F2
TCTGTTCACGATACCTTGTTGTCTTTTTTTAAAGTTATATTGTATTTCCTTAGTGCTTTCCAAACTGCATTAATCGCACAGGAAAAGTGCTCTGCGATTTCTCGCAGATAGGCATCTGGATGTTGCTCAACATAAGCCAATAACTGGTCTTTGGGAAGTTTACGGGGGGAACGTTGTCTAGGTTTGTCCTGTAAGTGTCCTTCCGTTTTTAATTTTCGTTCCCATCTATGCAACGTAGAGGGATTGATACCGAAAAGCTCACAAGCTTCTGTTCGAGTGTGCCCTTCCTGAACGAAAGACAGCACACGTTTTCTAAAATCAATGCTATATGTCATGGTTCTATTTTATCACGTATTATAAAGTGGAACAACTATATATGAGGCAGGGGTTTGAACCCTGCCTTTTTTGTGACATCACCTCATCAAAGGAATTTTTCGATACTCAGGCTAGTCTTATTGAAAGACTAGTGAATAAATGCTATGATTAAGATAGTTTTTTGAAAAGGATTACAATTTTATATTTGTTTTGTGAGAGAGCCTATTTCGTTCATCCGAGTGAACTTAGAGTGAGCAATTTCCAGCACAATTGTTGAGTGCTTGATTGGTGGACCAGTTGAGTCACAAGCTAGATAGAAGGTATTCTTTTTTTGCGCATATAAGTGTAGAAAGGACGTTATGAGAAGAGAGAACATTCAAAGGTTTTCACTAAGAAAATTATCAGTTGGTTTGCTATCGGTGACAGTCGGTAGTGTCTTTTTATCGTTTTCAGATCAAGAAGTAGCAGCTACTGAGTTAGATCAAGAAGAGGCAGCGATTCGCTATCATTATGTGACGGAAGATGAGTTGACTCCTCAGGAAAAAGAGCAAATTATCCAAGCCTTGCCGAGTCTTCACGCAGAGCAGGTGAGCGACTATTATTTAGTCTATCGACCTGAAAGTGTTCAAGAAGGTAGCCAGAACTTACCTCAAACAGGGACTGCTTTACTGAATCCAGCATTGGCTCTAGGATCGGTAGCTCTTTTTATTGTTGGCTTAAAGTTTACAAAGAAAAAAACAGCAAAAGTAACCGTTGCTCTCTTCCTAACTGGTGCAGGAGGATTCGTTCTATCATCGGATGCTTTAGCACTATCGAATGTAGTTTTAGCACAGTATAACCAAATTGTGAATGTAGGAGCTGATGGTCGTTTACCAGCTCCAATGGATATTCCGGATTATCGCTATATTGGCTATTTAAAAATGGATAAAGCTGGAGGGCTTTTATTACCAGAAGGAAGCGAGTCGACAGACAGGTTGGGATTGTTACAGGGACTTCCTAATCCTAGTCAAGAAGAATCGTCATTGTTGTATCCTGTGCCTCCTGTTGTTGCTCCCCAGGTACCTGAGGAGACTCCAGCTCCCGGCCAGGTTGTTCCTGAACCTCCAGTAGTTACTCCGGAACCACCGGTAGTTACCCCAGAACCGCCAGTGGTTACCCCAGAACCCCCAGAGGTTGTTCCGGAACCTCCAGTAGTTACTCCTGAACCGGGTGAGGTTGTTCCCGAACCTCCAGTAGTAACTCCGGAACCACCGGTAGTCACCCCTGAACCGCCAGTGGTAACTCCGGAACCACCGGTAGTTACCCCCGAACCGGGTGAGGTTGTTCCTGAACCGCCAGTGGTAACTCCGGAACCCCCAGTAGTCACCCCCGAACCGGGCGAGGTTGTTCCGGAACCTCCAGTAGTAACTCCGGAACCACCGGTAGTTACCCCCGAACCTCCAGTAGTAACTCCGGAACCACCGGTAGTTACCCCCGAACCTCCGGTAGTCACTCCCGAACCGGGTGAGGTTGTACCCGAACCGCCAGTGGTAACTCCGGAACCACCGGTAGTCACCCCCGAACCGGGCGAGGTTATTCCTGAACCGCCAGTGGTAATTCCGGAACCACCAGTAGTTACCCCTGAACCTCCGGTAGTCACCCCCGAACCAGGTGAGGTTGTTCCTGAACCGCCAGTGGTTACCCCGGAACCTCCGGTAGTCACCCCCGAACCAGGTGAGGCTGTTCCTGAACCACCAGTGGTAACTCCCGAACCCCCAGTGGTAACTCCCGAACCTGAGGAAGACGTTTTGGAAGTTCGTTATGAAGATTTACTGTTTGAAACAGTTTATGAGGCAGATGAGGGTCTTGCTTATGGCTATCAGAAAATTCTAGAAGAAGGAATTCAGGGAACTAAGAAAATTGTTTGGAATGTTACCAAACAGGAATTAGTGAGTGAGCAAGTGGTCTTACCACCTACAAAACGCTTAGTACGTGTTGGGACACAGCCTCATATTAATCGAGAAGAACTTCCGTTCAAGGAAGTTCGTCAGGACGATCCGAATCTCGAAAAAGGTCAAGAGCAGGTTGTGACGGAGGGACGCGCGGGTCTTGAGACAAGTACTACTCGTTACAGTGTAGATGCGCAAACAGGTCAGGTTACCGCCCTTCCAGTTGAGGTTGAAACTCGTCCAGCTGAGGATCGTGTGATTGCGGTTGGTACCAAGGAAATTGAGCCACCAGTAGTGACTCCAGAGCCGGAGGATGTCTTAGAAACTCGTCAAGAGCCGATCGCTTTTGAAACGGTTTATGAATCAGATGAGAGTCTTGCCTATGGTTCAAGTCAGGTAGCTCAAGAGGGTGTTGCAGGAACTAAGGAAGTTGTTTGGAATGTAACCAAGGATAGCCTAGTCAGCGAAAGTGTAACAAGTCCAGCAGTATCACAGATTGTTCGTGTAGGAACTCAGCCAAGTGTCACAACGAAGGAACTTCCGTTTAAGGAAGTTCGTCAGGAAGATCCGAGTCTTGAAAAAGGTCAAGAGCAGGTTGTAACGGAGGGACGTGCGGGTCTTGAGACAAGTACCACTCGTTACAGTGTAGATGCGCAAACAGGTCAGGTTACCGCCCTTCCAGTTGAGGTTGAAACGCGTCTAGCTGAGGATCGTGTGATTGCGGTCGGTACCAAGGAAATTGAGCCACCAGTAGTGACTCCAGAGCCAGAGGAGGTCTTAGAAACTCGTCAAGAGCCGATCGCTTTTGAAACGGTTTATGAATCAGATGAGAGTCTTGCTTATGGTTCAAGTCAGGTAGCTCAAGAGGGTGTTGCAGGAACTAAGGAAGTTGTTTGGAACGTTACCAAGGATAGTCTAGTCAGCGAAAGTGTAACAAGTCCAGCAGTATCACAGATTGTTCGTGTGGGAACTCAGCCAAGTATCACAACGAAGGAACTTCCGTTTAAGGAAGTTCATCAGGAAGATCCGAGTCTTGAAAAAGGTCAAGAGCAGGTTGTAACGGAGGGACGTGCGGGTCTTGAGACAAGTACTATTCGTTACAGTGTAGATGCGCAAACAGGTCAGGTTACCGCCCTTCCAGTTGAGGTTGAAACTCGTCCAGCTGAGGATCGTGTGATTGCGGTCGGTACCAAGGAAATTGAGCCACCAGTAGTGACTCCAGAGCCAGAGGATGTCTTAGAAATTCGTCAAGAGCCAATCGCTTTTGAAACGGTTTATGAATCAGATGAGAGTCTTGCTTATGGTTCAAGTCAGGTAGCTCAAGAGGGTGTTGCGGGAACTAAGGAAGTTGTTTGGAATGTAACCAAGGATAGTCTAGTCAGCGAAAGTGTAACAAGTCCAGCAGTATCACAGATTGTTCGTGTAGGAACTCAGCCAAGTGTCACAACGAAGGAGCTTCCGTTCAAGGAAGTTCGTCAGGACGATCCGAATCTCGAAAAAGGTCAAGAGCAGGTTGTGATGGAGGGACGTGCGGGTCTTGAGACAAGTACTATTCGTTACAGTGTAGATACGCAAACAGGTCAGGTTACCGCCCTTCCAGTTGAGGTTGAAACTCGTCCAGCTGAGGATCGTGTGATTGCGGTCGGTACCAAGGAAATTGAGCCACCAGTAGTGACTCCAGAGCCAGAAGATGTCTTAGAAACTCGTCAAGAGCCGATCGCTTTTGAAACGGTTTATGAATCAGATGAGAGTCTTGCTTATGGTTCAAGTCAGGTAGCTCAAGAGGGTGTTGCGGGAACTAAGGAAGTTGTTTGGAATGTAACCAAGGATAGTCTAGTCAGCGAAAGTGTAACAAGTCCAGCAGTATCACAGATTGTTCGTGTAGGAACTCAGCCAAGTGTCACAACGAAGGAGCTTCCGTTCAAGGAAATCCGTCAGGACGATCCGAATCTCGAAAAAGGTCAAGAGCAGGTTGTGATGGAGGGACGCACGGGTCTTGAGACAAGCACAACTCGTTACAGTGTAGATGCGCAAACAGGTCAGGTTACCGCCCTTCCAGTTGAGGTTGAAACTCGTCCAGCTGAGGATCGTGTGATTGCGGTCGGTACCAAGGAAATTGAGCCACCAGTAGTGACTCCAGAGCCAGAAGATGTCTTAGAAACTCGTCAAGAGCCGATCGCTTTTGAAACGGTTTATGAATCAGATGAGAGTCTTGCTTATGGTTCAAGTCAGGTAGCTCAAGAGGGTGTTGCAGGCACTAAGGAACTTGTTTGGAACGTTACCAAGGATAGTCTAGTCAGCGAAAGTATGACAAGTCCAGCAGTATCACAGATTGTTCGTGTAGGAACTCAGCCAAGTGTTACAACGAAGGAGCTTCCGTTCAAGGAAGTTCGTCAGGACGATCCTTCTCTTGAAAAAGGTCAAGAGAAGGTTGTGACGGAGGGACGTACGGGTCTTGAGACAAGTACTACTCGTTACAGTGTAGATGCGCAAACAGGTCAGGTTACTGCCCTTCCAGTTGAGGTTGAAACGCGTCCAGCCGAGGATCGTGTGATTGCGGTTGGTACGAAAGAAGATGTTCTAGAAACTCGTCAAGAGCCGATCGCTTTTGAAACGGTTTATGAATCAGATGAGAGCCTTGCTTATGGTTCAAGTCAGGTAGCTCAAGAGGGTGTTGCAGGCACTAAGGAAGTTGTTTGGAACGTTACCAAGGATAGTCTAGTCAGCGAAAGTGTGACAAGTCCAGCAGTATCACAGATTGTTCGTGTAGGAACTCAGCCAAGTGTCACAACGAAGGAGCTTCCGTTTAAGGAAGTTCGTCAAGACGATCCGACTCTTGAAAAAGGTCAAGAGCGGGTTGTAACGGAGGGACGTGCGGGTCTTGAGACAAGCACCACTCGTTACAGTGTAGATGCGCAAACAGGTCAGGTTACCGCCCTTCCAGTTGAGGTTGAAACTCGTCCAGCTGAGGATCGTGTGATTGCGGTTGGTACGAAAGAAGATGTCTTAGAAACTCGTCAAGAGCCGATCGCTTTTGAAACGGTTTATGAATCAGATGAGAGCCTTGCTTATGGTTCAAGTCAGGTATCCCAAGAGGGTGTTGCAGGCACTAAGGAAGTTGTTTGGAACGTTACCAAGGATAGTCTAGTCAGCGAAAGTGTGACAAGTCCAGCAGTATCACAGATTGTTCGTGTAGGAACTCAGCCAAGTGTTACAACGAAGGAACTTCCCTTCAAGGAAATCCGCCAGGATGATTCGAGTCTTGAAAAAGGTCAAGAGCGGGTTGTGACGGAAGGCCGTGCCGGTCTTGAGACAAGCACTACTCGTTACAGTGTAGATGTGAAAACAGGTCAGGTTACTGCCCTTCCAGTTGAGGTTGAAACTCGTCCAGCTGAGGATCGTGTGATTGCGGTTGGTACGAAAGAAGATGTTCTAGAAACTCGTCAAGAGCCGATCGCTTTTGAAACGGTTTATGAATCAGATGAGAGTCTTGTCTATGGTTCAAGTCAGGTAGCTCAAGAGGGTGTTGAAGGAACTAAGGAAGTTGTTTGGAATGTGACTAAGAATAGTCTAGTCAGCGAAAGTGTAACAAGTCCAGCAGTACCACGGATTGTTCGTGTGGGAACTCAGCCAAGTGTCACAACGAAGGAACTTCCGTTTAAGGAAGTTCGTCAGGATGATTCGACTCTTGAAAAAGGTCAAGAGAAGGTTGTGACGGAGGGACGTGCCGGTCTTGAGACAAGCACAACTCGTTACAGTGTAGACGCTAAAACAGGTCAGGTTACCGCCCTTCCAGTTGAGGTTGAAACTCGTCCAGCAGAGAATCGTGTGATTGCGGTTGGTACGAAAGAAGATGTTCTAGAAACTCGTCAAGAGCCGATCGCTTTTGAAACGGTTTATGAATCAGATGAGAGCCTTGCTTATGGTTCAAGTCAGGTATCCCAAGAGGGTGTTGCAGGCACTAAGGAACTTGTTTGGAATGTTACGAAAGATAGGCTTGTAAGTGAGCGTATTGCTCGCTCAGCAGTATCACGGATTGTTCGTGTAGGAACTCAGCCAAGTGTTACGACTAAAGAGCTTCCGTTTAAGGAAGTCCGCCAGGATGATTCGACTCTTGAAAAAGGTCAAGAGCGGGTTGTGACGGAGGGCCGTGCGGGTCTTGAGACAAGCACCACTCGTTACAGTGTAGACGCTAAAACTGGTCAAGTCACAGCTTTACCGACACAAATACAGGTTACTCCGGCTATCGATCATGTGATTGCAGTAGGAACCAAGGAACCTGTAAAACCAAGCCTAATGGTTCAAAAATTAGAGAAGGACATTGATCAGAAACGTGTTATTGTAACCTATCAATTAGTCGATCCAGATGCACGGTATCAGTCAGCTAAGGCCTTTTTATACAAAGAGGATGAGTTGGTTCGTGAACTGGTTCTATCGGATCCGAAGCAACCGGTAATCCTTTCCGATCTAGATTACTTTACAGATTACACACTACGGACAGAGATGACTTACAGTCTTTCTGGGCAAGCAGTCACTGAGTCTCAAGCAAAACAGGAAGATTTTGTTCTAGAGCATAAAAAGATTGAGTTGAAGGATATTCAAGGGATTGAGTTACATGAAAAAGTAGGTGGAAGTTTCCGTAAAGTTGAGAATCTGATAACTCCAAAGAGTGCAGACACATACTTTGTAAATGTTCGTTCGAAGGATAGTAAGGACATGTTGCTGCCTGTGTCGGCGATTGATGAGGTAGAGAAAGATGGTAAAGCTGTTTATCGTTATACCGTATCCTTCCCTGAGTTAGTGCAGGAAGGTCAAGATGGATATAAGAATGATTTGGCCTTATATATTCCTAAAGATGGAAGTGATCCTTCAGTAGCGAATGCTTACAGAGCAAATTATCTGACAATGCCAGAAGCGAAAGCTGATCGAGAAATTGCTTACTACAATACAGAAAAATTGTTGCCATTCTATACGAAGGATTATCTTGTTTACCTAGGTAATCAGATTGATCCAAATGATAAGTTGTATCAAACAAAACTGGTAGATGTGGTACCGATGGTTGATAATCGGATTGTAGTTGATCCTTCAAGTGATAAGACAGCGATTAATCGTTTGATGTTGCATTATGAGGATAAGACCGTTGCGTATATTCCTGTGACCTACAAAGGTGATTTTAAAAATAATCAATTGGCAGAGTATCAATTGACAGGAACGCCACTCTTATATACACCTGAGAATTTCTTAACTTCCTATCAATCGGTCATTGATGAAGTCACTCCGATTCTTTCAGCCATTGCTTTTGATTCTGCTGAGGTTCGACAAGCATTAGGCATCCCAGAAGGAGATACAAGCAAAAACTTGGGGGACCTTTATTTAGAAAAAGGTTTCAATGATTTGAAAGCGAATCTGAGTCAAGAATTGAGAAAACTTTTGGCGGCAGACAAGGCAATCAATTCAGGAGATGGCATTATTCGTGAGAAACTGGTGTCTGATATAAAAGAAAATGCTGTTCCTCTCTTGCTAGGCTTGAGTTATTTGAATCGCTGGTATGATATTAATTATGGAGAGATTAATGTCAAAGATCTATCTGTTTATAAATCAGACTTCTTTGGTAAGCAAGATGTATCTGTTTTAAATCAAGTCATCCAATTAGGAAAATCTGGTTTTGATAAATTAAAAGCTGCCAATAATGTCACTACGTTTGCGAGTCATTTAGCTTCAGCCAAGCAAAAAAGAAATCTCTTTGAGTATTTGGAGAGCTATCGTGAACTCTTCTTACCAAATAAGAACAATAATGAATGGTTGAAAGAAAATACAAAAGCCTATCTATTCGAGGGCTTCTCAGGAATTCCAGAGCATCGAAAACGTCAGGAAGCCACTTATGGTCAAAAGAATAACAAATATTCTATTGGGATTTATGATCGTATGGCTAGTCAATCCAATGTTTGGAAGTACCAACATATGATTTTGCCACTTTTAACGATGAAAGAAGAAAGTGTTTATATCATTTCAAATATGTCCAATCTAGTCTTTGGAGGCTATGAACGATATAGAACAGGGGACTTGGCTAATTTAACGGGTGAAGATTATAACAAGGCGATTCGTGCTCTTGTAGATCGAGCTGGTGTTTGGTATAGAGACTACTTTGATTTCTGGTATAAGATGTTGACTGAGAAGACTCGGGAGAAGATGCTTGGACCAGTTGTTGGTTATGATGGGTTCCTATACTATAGTTCTGATGGTAGCCGTAGCTGGCGGAATCTCTATGACAAGGATGCTTCGATTCAGGAATTCTTTGGTCCAGCCGGTCGTTATTATCTGAATTCAGGGGCGGGAGCCTTTGCCAATGGTGTCTCTGTTTACTTCACTTACTATCGTTTCCTAGATCAGACAGGAGCTGGTATTTTGACGCATGAGATGACCCATAATTTCGATGATCATGGATACCTAGAGGGACATAGAAGACGTGAGGGAATGGGAGGAGAGCATTATGCTCAAGGTCTGTTAGAGTCTCCATCTGCTCAAAACAAGGCTATACTGGGAATCAATATGCTATTCCAATTTGATGAGAATGCAACAGATCGTTACCATGCTGCGAATCCAGCAGAGCGCTACAAGACCCCTGAAGACTTGCAAGAGTATATGAAGGGCGTATTTGATGTGTTATACCTATTGGAATATGTGGAAGGTCAAGCAGTCTTGGCACAAGATACAGAGGTCAAGAAAAAATGGTGGCGGAAATTTGAAAATGAGTGGGTGGTTGACCGTGATGGGAACCAGACTCATGCAGCCAATAAGATTCGTCGCTTGACAGATGAGGAAGCTAACCAATTGAAGACCTTTACAGATTTGATTGATGGGGATATCTTGAATCGCCGTTATTACCGTGACGAAGAGACCCTTAGACGCGGGAACTACTATGGTCTAGCCTTATTGTCTCCAATTTATTCAGCTATTTCGAATGATAAGGGAGCACCGGGTGACTTAACCTTTAGGCGGACTGCTTTTGAGTTGATAGCTGCGAAAGGATATCAAGAAGGATTTGTTCCGTATGCTTCAAATATGTATGCGCAAGAAGCTTTGGCTCAAGGTCTCAAGACTTGGTCTGAAGGTCGTCGAGCTTATGTCGGTCTGCCAAATGATCAATTGATTTTTGAAAAAATCTTTAAGGGTGAATACGCATCTTGGGGAGACTTCAAAAAAGCAATGTATCAAGAACGGATTGAAAAAGCTCAGACGCGAGGTCTTAAACCAATTACAATTCAGTATGAGTTAGGGAAACCAAATTCCACTCAGACTGTGACGATTTCATCACTAGAAGACTTGCAACGTTTGATGAATGAAGCTGTTCAGAAAGATATGACTAATATTGACCGAACAACGAGCTATGCTCCGGCAAGTTGGGTGAACACTCTGTTATCGAAAGTTTATAATGCTTATCTACGCCAAAGCAAGGATTTCAGAGAGTCTATCTTTAAATAGTGTGTTAGAAATAGATAGTTTCACCTATTTTAAGGGTTCAAGCCAATAGCAAGACTTTTTGTTGAATACCTTACTGGAATGCCGTGATCGGTTTCCGTAGGCATAGATACTTATAAAGAGCTTTGACGCATTTGCTAAGCGTTTGGAGTGGAAGTGGGAGTTGAGCAGATAATATGAAAGGGAGATTTCTAGTCGGTTCCTTTCAGATTATTAAGCTTTTCCCACTTCCTTTTTATTTTTACTTGCTAGATGTAGTTGAATATGGTAGAATAGCTTGAATAAGTTGTCGTTTGTTTTCTACTGAAATATTGTCCAGTAGGGAACCTACAGCAGTTAAATCATTCCGAAAACGAGTCGATTTAGCTGCTCTTTTTGTGTCTTATTTTAGGTATTTTAAGAATTGTAATCTATTTTTAAATTTTCTAAAAATTATAAAAGGGCAATGGGAACCAGTTAGGCACAAGCTGGTGTTCAATAAAGAAAAGGAGTTAACAACTTGGCAGGACATGAAGTTCAGTATGGGAAACACCGTACACGTCGTAGTTTTTCAAGAATCAAAGAAGTTCTTGATTTACCAAATTTGATTGAAATCCAAACAGACTCGTTTAAAGAATTTCTAGACCATGGTTTGAAAGAAGTTTTTGAAGATGTACTTCCTATTTCAAACTTTACAGATACCATGGAATTGGAGTTTGTTGGCTATGAATTACGGGAGCCTAAATATACACTTGAAGAAGCACGTTCACACGATGCGAATCTTTCAGCTCCTATTTTTGTGACCTTCCGTCTTGTAAACAAGGAAACTGGAGAAATTAAGACTCAAGAAGTCTTCTTCGGAGATTTCCCAATGATGACTGAAATGGGAACCTTCATTATCAACGGTGCTGAACGGATTATCGTTTCCCAGTTGGTACGTTCACCAGGTGTTTACTTCAACGATAAGGTCGATAAAAACGGTAAAGTTGGTTACGGTTCGACTGTAATCCCTAACCGAGGTGCTTGGTTAGAACTAGAAACAGATTCGAAGGATATTGCTTATACGCGGATTGATCGGACACGGAAAATTCCATTTACAACTTTGGTACGTGCGTTAGGTTTCTCTGGGGATGATGAAATCATTGATATCTTTGGAGATAGTCCTTTAGTACGTAACAGTTTGGAAAAAGATGTCCATAAGAATCCAATGGATTCACGGACAGATGAGGCTTTAAAAGAAATTTACGAGCGCCTTCGTCCAGGTGAGCCAAAGACGGCAGAATCCTCTCGTAGTCTTTTGATTGCTCGTTTCTTTGATCCACGTCGCTATGATTTGGCGGCAGTTGGTCGTTATAAAATTAATAAAAAGTTAAACATTAAAACACGTCTTTTGAACCAAACATTGGCAGAGCCATTGGTAGATGCAGATACAGGTGAAATTCTAGTTGAAGCAGGTACGGTGATGACGCGTGATCTGATTGAGGAGCTAACACCTCAGTTGGATGGTGATCTTCATAAAATTGTTTATATTCCAAATGATTCAGCTGTCTTGACGGAGCCAGTTGTTCTTCAGAAATTTAAGGTGGTTTCACCAATAGATCCAGATCGTGTAGTGACGATTATTGGGAATGGAAATCCAGATGAGAAGGTTCGCACAGTAACACCAGCGGATATTTTGGCTGAGATGAGCTATTTCTTGAACCTTGCTGAGGGAATGGGACGTGTCGATGATATTGACCACCTTGGAAATCGTCGGATTCGGACAGTAGGTGAGTTGCTTGCCAACCAAGTACGTCTTGGTTTGTCTCGGATGGAGCGAAATGTCCGTGAACGGATGAGTGTTCAAGACAATGAAGCTCTTACACCACAGCAGATTATTAATATTCGTCCTGTGACCGCTGCGATTAAAGAATTCTTTGGTTCGTCTCAGTTGTCTCAGTTCATGGACCAACACAATCCTTTATCAGAGCTCTCTCACAAACGTCGTTTGTCTGCTTTGGGGCCTGGTGGTTTGACACGGGACCGTGCAGGTTATGAGGTGCGGGATGTACACGCGACACATTACGGTCGTATGTGTCCAATCGAAACACCTGAGGGACCAAACATTGGTTTGATCAATAACTTGGCTTCTTACGGTCACTTGAACAAATATGGATTTATTCAAACTCCATACCGTCGTGTTGACCGCGAAAAAGGTTTGGTAACCAATGAGATTGTTTGGTTGACTGCCGATGAAGAAGATGAGTACATCGTGGCTCAATCCAATTCCCCATTGGATGCGGAAGGTCATTTCACTACAGATATCGTGATGGGACGTCATCGCGGGAATAACCAGGAGTATGCTGCTAGTTCTGTAGACTTTATGGATGTTTCACCGAAGCAGGTAGTTGCGGTAGCGACGGCATGTATTCCATTCTTGGAGAACGATGACTCCAACCGTGCCTTGATGGGAGCCAACATGCAACGGCAGGCCGTGCCATTGATTAATCCGAAAGCTCCTTATGTTGGTACTGGTATGGAATATCAAGTAGCTCATGATTCAGGAGCGGCTGTTATTGCTAACCATGACGGAACTGTTACTTATGCTGATGCTGACCGTGTTGAAGTTCGTCGTGAAGATGGTTCCCTTGATATCTATAAAGTTACAAAATTCCGCCGTTCTAACTCTGGTACTGCCTACAACCAACGTACTTTGGTTAAGTTAGGTGATAAGGTTGAGAAAGGTGATTTCATCGCCGATGGACCATCCATGGAAAATGGAGAAATTGCCCTCGGACAAAACCCTATCGTAGCCTACATGACCTGGGAAGGTTACAACTTTGAGGATGCGGTTATCATGAGTGAACGCTTGGTCAAAGACGATGTTTATACATCCGTGCATTTGGAAGAATACGAATCAGAGACTCGTGATACCAAGTTAGGCCCTGAAGAAATCACACGTGAAATTCCAAACGTAGGACCAGATGCTCTAAGCCATTTGGATGAAATGGGAATTGTTCGCATTGGGGCAGAGGTTAAAGAAGGAGATATCCTGGTTGGTAAGGTTACTCCAAAAGGAGAAAAAGACCTTTCAGCAGAGGAGCGCCTTCTACATGCCATCTTTGGAGATAAGTCACGTGAGGTTCGTGATACTTCTCTTCGTGTTCCACACGGTGCTGATGGAGTCGTTCGTGATGTGAAAATCTTTACCCGTGCCAATGGCGATGAATTGCAATCAGGTGTGAACATGCTGGTTCGTGTCTACATTGCACAAAAACGGAAAATTAAAGTAGGGGACAAGATGGCCGGACGCCACGGAAACAAAGGGGTTGTATCTCGTATTGTACCTGTGGAAGATATGCCATACTTGCCAGATGGAACTCCAGTGGATATCATGTTGAACCCTCTTGGGGTACCATCACGGATGAATATTGGTCAGGTTATGGAATTGCACTTGGGAATGGCAGCTCGCAATTTGGGAATCCATATTGCAACACCAGTCTTTGATGGTGCAAGTTCACGAGATTTGTGGGATACCGTTCGTGAAGCTGGTATGGATTCAGATGCCAAGACGATTCTTTACGATGGTCGTACAGGTGAACCATTTGACAATCGTGTCTCTGTTGGGGTCATGTATATGATCAAGCTTCACCACATGGTTGATGATAAACTCCATGCACGTTCTGTTGGACCATACTCGATGGTTACACAACAGCCATTGGGTGGTAAAGCTCAATTCGGTGGACAACGGTTCGGTGAGATGGAGGTTTGGGCTCTTGAAGCCTATGGCGCTTCCAATGTCCTTCAAGAAATTTTGACCTACAAATCAGATGATGTGAATGGACGTCTTAAGGCTTATGAAGCCATTACTAAGGGAGATCCAATTCCAAAACCAGGTGTTCCAGAATCCTTCCGCGTTCTTGTTAAAGAATTGCAATCACTTGGTCTAGATATGCGCGTTCTTGATGAAGATGATCAAGAAGTTGAATTGCGTGATTTGGATGAAGGGGAAGATGATGGCATCATCCATGTAGATGATTTGGAAAAAGCACGTGAAAAAGCTGCGCGGGAAGCGAAAGAGGCTTTCGATGCAGATGAATCAAAATAAGTGAACCAAAAAGAAAGGTAAGATAGAGTGGTTGATGTAAATCGTTTTAAAAGTATGCAAATCACACTCGCCTCTCCAAGTAAGGTCCGTTCATGGTCTTACGGAGAAGTCAAAAAGCCAGAAACCATTAACTACCGGACTCTGAAGCCGGAGAGAGAAGGGCTTTTTGATGAGGTTATCTTTGGACCAACCAAGGATTGGGAGTGTGCCTGTGGGAAATACAAGCGCCTCCGTTACAAGGGCATCATCTGTGACCGCTGTGGAGTTGAAGTAACCCAAGCACGTGTGCGTCGGGAACGTATGGGGCATATCGAGTTGAAAGCCCCTGTATCTCATATCTGGTATTTCAAAGGAATCCCAAGTCGAATGGGCTTGACCTTGGATATGAGCCCGCGTGCCTTGGAGGAAGTGATTTACTTTGCAGCCTATGTGGTGATTGATCCAAAAGATACGCCATTGGAGCATAAGTCTATCATGACTGAGCGTGAGTACCGGGAAAATCTTCGTCGCTATGGTTCAGGCTCCTTTGTCGCAAAAATGGGAGCAGAAGCAATCCAAGACTTGTTGAAACAAGTGAATTTGGAAGCTGAAATTAAAGAATTGAAAGCAGAACTTAAGTCTGCAACAGGTCAAAAACGTGTCAAGGCTGTTCGTCGTTTGGACGTATTGGATGCCTTTCATAAGTCTGGGAATAAGCCGGAATGGATGATTCTAAACATCCTTCCGGTTATCCCACCAGATCTTCGTCCAATGGTTCAATTGGACGGTGGGCGTTTTGCGGCCTCTGACTTGAACGATCTTTATCGTCGGGTCATCAACCGGAACAACCGTTTGGCACGTCTATTGGAGCTGAATGCACCTGGAATCATTGTTCAAAATGAAAAACGGATGTTGCAAGAAGCCGTTGACGCCTTGATTGACAATGGTCGTCGTGGTCGTCCAATTACAGGTCCAGGAAGCCGACCATTAAAATCCTTGAGTCACATGTTGAAAGGAAAACAAGGACGCTTCCGTCAAAACTTGCTTGGTAAACGGGTAGACTTCTCTGGTCGTTCGGTTATCGCAGTTGGCCCGACCTTGAAAATGTACCAATGTGGTGTTCCACGTGAAATGGCGATCGAGCTTTTCAAGCCATTTGTTATGCGGGAAATTGTTGCTCGTGATATTGTGCAAAACGTTAAGGCAGCTAAGAAGTTGGTTGAACGTGGCGATGAACGCATCTGGGATATCCTAGAAGAAGTCATTAAAGAGCACCCAGTTCTGTTGAACCGCGCACCTACCCTTCACCGTTTGGGAATTCAGGCCTTTGAGCCAGTTCTGATTGACGGGAAAGCTATTCGTCTTCACCCACTTGTCTGTGAGGCCTACAATGCCGACTTTGACGGGGACCAAATGGCGATTCACGTTCCGCTATCGGAAGAAGCTCAAGCAGAAGCTCGTATTTTGATGTTGGCTGCAGAGCACATTTTGAATCCAAAAGACGGGAAGCCGGTTGTTACTCCATCTCAGGACATGGTTTTGGGGAACTATTACTTAACCATGGAAGAAGCTGGACGTGAAGGCGAAGGTATGGTCTTTAAAGACGCGGATGAAGCTATTATGGCATGGCGCAATGGTCTTGTTCACGTACACACTCGTGTCGGAATTGCGACGGATAAATTAGATAAACCTTGGACAGATAGCCAACAAGGTAAGATCATGATTACAACGGTTGGTAAAATCTTGTTTAATGCCATTATGCCAACGGAGTTGCCATACCTTCAAGAACCAACCAATGATAACTTGGTTAATGGTGTGCCGGATAAGTACTTCTTGGAAGCTGGTCAGGACATTCACACTGTTTTAGCAGGTTTAGAATTGAATGTACCATTTAAGAAGAAAAATCTTGGAAACATCATCGCTGAGATCTTTAAACGGTTCCGGACAACTGAAACGTCAGCACTCTTAGACCGTTTGAAGGATTTGGGTTACTATCATTCAACCTTGGCTGGTTTGACAGTGGGAATTGCCGATATCCCAGTTATTGCGAACAAGGAAGAGATTATCGAATCCTCTCATGAACGTGTTGAGCAAATCTCGAAACAATTCCGTCGTGGTATGATTACAGATGATGAACGGTATAATGCGGTTACGGGAGAATGGCGTGCTGCTAAAGAGCGCTTGGAAAATGCTTTGACAGCTAGTCAAGATCCGAAGAACCCAATCGTTATGATGATGGATTCTGGTGCCCGTGGTAACATTTCCAACTTCTCCCAGTTGGCCGGAATGCGTGGTTTGATGGCTGCTCCGAATGGACGTATCATGGAGTTGCCAATCTTGTCGAACTTCCGCGAAGGTTTGTCTGTTTTGGAGATGTTCTTCTCAACTCACGGTGCTCGTAAAGGTATGACGGATACGGCCTTGAAAACGGCCGATTCAGGTTATTTGACTCGTCGTTTGGTTGACGTTGCTCAAGATGTGATTATCCGTGAAGATGACTGTGGAACCGACCGTGGTCTCTTGATTCGCTCCATCACAGATGGCAAGGAAATGATTGAGGCTTTGGAAGAACGCTTGGCAGGTCGTTATACGAAGAAAACAATCAAGCATCCTGAAACAGGGGAAGTCTTGGCAGGACCAGATGTCTTGATTACAGAAGACATGGCTCGTACGATTATTGCTGCTGGTGTAGAAGAAGTCACTATCCGTTCTGTCTTCACATGTAATACTCGTCATGGTGTTTGTCGTCATTGTTATGGTATCAACTTGGCTACTGGGGACGCAGTTGAAGTTGGTGAGGCAGTTGGTACAATTGCCGCTCAATCGATCGGTGAGCCAGGTACCCAGTTGACCATGCGGACCTTCCACACGGGAGGGGTTGCTTCGAATACCGATATCACTCAGGGTCTTCCACGGGTTCAAGAGATCTTTGAGGCACGGAATCCAAAAGGGGAAGCCGTGATTACTGAGGTTAAAGGTGAAGTTGTAGCCATTGAGGAAGATGCTTCGACACGGACGAAGAAAGTCTTTGTTGAAGGAGAGCTTGGTAAAGGTGAATATGTGGTACCATTTACAGCTCGTATGAAGGTTGAAGTGGGTGACCAAGTAGCACGCGGTGCAGCGTTGACGGAAGGTTCTATCCAACCAAAACACTTGCTAGCTGTTCGTGATGTTCTTTCTGTTGAAACCTATCTATTGGCTGAGGTGCAAAAAGTTTACCGTAGCCAAGGGGTAGAGATCGGAGACAAGCACATTGAGGTTATGGTTCGTCAAATGATCCGTAAAGTACGCGTTATGGATCCAGGTGATACAGATCTTCTGATGGGAACTCTCATGGATATTACAGACTTCACTGATGCCAACCGTGATGTCCTCATTTCTGGTGGAATTCCAGCGACAGCTCGTCCAGTCTTGATGGGAATTACCAAGGCTTCCTTGGAAACTAATTCCTTCCTTTCTGCGGCATCCTTCCAGGAGACAACTCGTGTTCTTACAGACGCGGCTATCCGTGGTAAGAAAGACCATCTCCTTGGACTCAAGGAAAATGTTATCATCGGTAAGATTATTCCTGCAGGTACAGGTATGGCTCGTTACCGCAACCTGGAACCAAAAGCTGTGAATGAAGTGGAAACCATTGAAGAATTGATGGCTCCTGAGCTTGAAGTTGAAAAAGAAACAGTTGAAGAAGCGTTGACTGTGGATTAATAAGTATATTAGAGAGTAGGAGAGAACAAGACTAGGAAATCTTGTTTGTTGCAACTTCCTATTTCAAGTTGTAAGTTGAAACGGTCTGGAAAAAGATCGTTTCTCTCTCACTTCTGCGCAGTTCTGAAGGTCTTTTTGGAACCTGAACAGGGAAGGAAAAGCTCTTTCAACTACTGTGTCAGGGTTGTTTCTCTACATAAAATAGGAAGGCTGAGAAGATTGTCTCAGTCTTTTTTTGAGTTTTAATACTTTCTTTATCAAGGGAAATTTTATATAATATCTTCTAATAAGGGGAATCAGCTTATGTACCAAGTAGTAGAATTATATGGTGATTGTGAGCCCTGGTGGCTCTTGAACGATTGGCAGGAAGATCGTATCTCGCAGAAAGTTTTCGAAAAATATACACAGGCTCTGGCATACTATGAAGAAAAAATTCAGGAGTATCGAGCACTTTATTCCCAAGAGAGGCAAGAAGGGATAACGATGGCCGCTTTTTGGGAAGATGAGGATCAGCTCTGGTGTGAGGAGTGTGGAGACTTTTTGCAGCAGTACCATTCCCTAGTTCTACTAGAAGATGGTCGAGTGGTCTATGATCTAGATTCCTTACCTGTTGAAGATTTGATTTCGCTCAATGCTCATTGTCGGCTAGAAAAGAGAGCGAAGCGTGCATAGTGAAGTGGGTATTTGGATCAGTTCTTAGCCTAGATGCTAAGACCGGGCCAAATATCTTTTTTTTGAGAAAGGATTTATGATGGCTGTTCAATTATTAGAATCGTGGCTCTTACAGGAGCAGAGTAAGGTACAGGACAAGTATCGCGAACTTAATGCCCTTTGCTTACGAGAGCCGGAAATTATTTTTGCTGGGGACTCGATTGTTGAATATTTTCCCCTCCAAGAATTGCTTTTAACGAGTAAGACGGTTGCCAATCGTGGAGTTCGGGGGTATCAGAGTTCCCAATTGTTGGAGCATCGGACTCTTCATTTTTTTGGTCAAAATTTAGAACAGATTGTCCTGTTAATTGGGACCAATGATTTGGGAAAGGAAGTCCCCCTTGATCAGACCCTAGCGAATCTTGAGCAGCTATTCTACCTTTTACAACACGATTATCCTTTGGTGGAGATTACCTTGCTTTCTGTTTTACCAGTTTTTGAAAGCGAGGAGACAAAAAGTAAACTCTATACTCGAAGCAATCTAGGAATTCAGAAGATGAATCAGGCTTATGAGCTTCTAGCCCAACGTTTTCCTCAGGTGAACTATGTAGATGTGGCGAGTGCATTGATGGATGAGCAAGGGCAATTGAAGAAAAGTTTTACAACCGATGGTTTGCATTTGACAGTAGCCGGCTATGCTTGTTTGGTTAAGGCTTTGCAACCTTATTTGCCTCGCTGAAGAACTTGGCAAGACCAGTCTGGTCTGCTATAATGGGTGAGTTATGAAAAAAATGATTGAAAAAAATAAAGTAGTTTTCGCAGCTATTCTTTTTGCGGCGATTAGTCTAGCTTTAGTTCTCTATGTTGCGAATATTGTGCAGGGCTTTCACTATTTATTGGGAGTTTTTTCTCCTATTATTATTGGGGCAGCTTTGGCTTTTGTCTTTAATGTACCTATGAAAAAAATCGAAGGGAAGTTACGGGATTGGAAGGTGGCACCGGGTCTTTTACGGCCACTTTCGATTACCTCGGTCTTGCTTCTGTTTCTAGCGATTTTTTCGGGTGTAGTGGCTATTATTGTGCCAACTTTGGCAAGCTCTGTAAACAGTTTGACCCACACGCTTCAACAAGTGATTCCACAAATTGGATCTTGGTTAGCTTCAACGGGATTGGTAAATACAGATCAGCTTCAAGATATCTACAAATACCTTACAGATAGCGGCATTCTTAATAAAGGTGCTCAGATTTTGGCAAACTTGACGGGCAACCTAAGCGGGATTGTAGGAAATGTTTTTACAGTTATGATGGCGCTCTTTCTGATGTTTGCTATGTTAGGAAGTAAGGAACATTTGGCTTCGATTACCAATCGGATCTTAGATGTGACTCTTCCCAAGAAAGTTGGGGATCGCTTGCGTTATGTCGGTACAGTCATGGTGGAGACTTACGATGGTTTCTTGATGGGACAGTTGATTGAAGCTTTTATCATTGGCTTTCTAGTTTTTGCAGCCTACAGCTTAGCTGGGTTACCATTTGCTTCCATGACTGCTGTTCTGGCAGGTGTCTTATCCTTTATCCCTTATATTGGTCCCTTTGCAGCTTGTGCTCTGGGTGCTGTGTTTATCTTTACCATCAGTCCTTTGCAGGCTTTATTGTCGATTGTAGTTTTCCAATTGGTTCAATTAGTAGAAGGGAACTTGATTTATCCACGCGTTGTGGGTTCCCAGGTTGGGTTGCCGAGTCTTTTTACCTTAGCAGCAGCCTTGATCGGTGGAAATCTTTTTGGTCTAGTTGGGATGATTTTCTTCACGCCTATCTTCGCAGTGATTTACCGTTTGGTGAAGGAAGCTGTGGAAGCGAAAGAAATGGAGAAGGAGTTATCCTCATCTGAATCTGACTAACTTGATTAGGTCCTTCGGGACCTTTTTCATATATTTTCATAAACTTAATGAACATATATGAACACTCGTGTAATTTTTTGTAAAAAATAGGACTATACTCTTTTAAAGGTGCCTAGAATATGCTAAACTGATAAACAGTTACATTATGGTTAGGGAGGTTGTCTAAATGGTAGAATCGAATTATCGCGAATATGCCAAGAAAGACAAAGAGTATTTAGTGAAGGATATTGAGGCGTTACGGCTAAACATCGGGGCTTCAATCCATGAATTGTCAAAAGAAATGGATGTCTCTATGGATACGTATTTCTCTTGGAAATATGGTCGTAGTTTCCCAAATCCTAAATCGATTGAAAAGATTGTGGCTTTTATGGAATCGGATAAGCCGGAAAAATTACGGGAAGATATTCGACAACGAAAAGAAGAAATCCGTCAGCGTAGGTTGGGACGCAAGAGTACTCGTGAGTGGACCAAGGAGGACTTAGACCGGGCGGAGAAATTCTTACATGAAATTGCAGAGTTTCGTAAAGATTACGAGCTAAATGAAGCTCAATTACTAGCGATTCTTAAAATTACACAAAATACTTGGGAAAAATGGACTGAGGGCATGAGTTTGCCGTCTGTTGGGAAAATGTTTGATTTACGGGATCGGATGCGGACTTATCGCAAGAAGAATCCTGTAAAATAGGAAAAAGATGATGCAAGAATTGGAAGTTTAGGAACCTCCAATTCTTTTTTGCTTCAGAAAAAGGTATAATAAGGTTTAATAAGGAGGATAGAGTAATGAGATTTTTTGAAAAATCGCAAAAATTAGAACATGTGGCTTACGATATCCGAGGGCCCGTTTTAGAAGAGGCGATGCGGATGCGAGCCAATGGGGAACAAATCCTTCGGTTGAATACGGGGAATCCAGCTGAATTTGATTTTAAAGCTCCAGATGAGGTAATTCAAGATCTCATTCTCAATGCTCGTCAAAGTGAGGGATATTCGGATTCCAAGGGAATTTTTTCTGCTCGCAAGGCGATTATGCAGTATTCCCAACTTAAGGGGATTCCAGCAGTGGATATCGAAGATATTTTTATTGGTAATGGGGTTAGTGAGCTGATTGTCATGTCCATGCAAGGTCTTTTGGATAATGGGGATGAAGTACTGATTCCAATGCCAGATTATCCCCTATGGACCGCAGCAGTGAGTTTGGGTGGTGGTAAGCCAGTCCATTATGTCTGTGATGAAGAGGCGAATTGGTATCCAGATATGCAGGATATTCGTTCTAAAATTACAGAACGAACAAAGGCGATTGTTATCATCAATCCGAATAATCCGACCGGCTCTCTTTATCCCCGCGAGGTATTAGAGGATATTGTTCAAATTGCTCGTGAGCACAATTTGATTATTTATGCAGATGAAATCTATGATCGCTTGGTGATGGATGGAAAAGAGCACATTGCAATTGCTAGTTTGGCACCAGATTTATTCTGTGTCAGCATGAATGGCTTATCTAAATCCCATCGTATTGCTGGATTCCGTGTGGGTTGGATGGTCTTGTCGGGTGAGAAAAAACATGTACGAGGCTATATTGAAGGTCTCAATATGTTGGCCAACATGCGTCTGTGTTCCAATGTCTTAGCCCAACAGGTGGTGCAAACTTCCTTAGGCGGGTATCAATCTGTAGATGAGTTGCTCTTACCAGGGGGACGTATCTATGAGCAACGGAATTTTATGTATGAGGCCGTGAACGCTATCCCAGGATTATCGGCAGTCAAACCGAGTGCGGGTCTTTACCTTTTCCCTAAGATTGATCGGAATATGTATAAGATTGATGACGATGAACAGTTTGTACTTGATTTTCTGAAGCAGGAAAAGGTTTTATTAGTGCATGGCCGTGGTTTTAACTGGAAAGAGCCAGATCATTTCCGGATTGTTTACCTCCCTCGAGTTGAAGAGCTTGCTCAAGTTCAAGAAAAAATGGAGAGATTTTTAGCTCAATATCGTTATTAGTTGCCATTATTTAGAAAATTCTGATACAATAGGTAAAGAATAATGAGGTGAACTATGGCAACGTTATTGCAAAAAACGACACGGATTACTTCTATTTTGAAGGGATCATATGAGCAATCCCATGATGAGATGCCTTTTGCATCTATTGCTCAACGCTTGTCGGAAATTATCGATTGTAATTCTTGTATCATTAATAGCCAAGGTGACTTGCTTGGCTATTTTATGCGTTATAAAACAAATAATGACCGGGTAGAAGCTTTCTTTGAAAGCAGAAAATTGCCGGAAGCCTATGCTAAAGAAGCCAGTTTTGTATATCAAACAGAAGCTAACTTAGATGTCAATTCTGATTTATCGATCTATCCGGTTGAGACCAAAGAGAATCATCCCGATGGAGTGACTACGGTTGCGCCTATCCATATTACAGGGATTCGCCTAGGTTCTTTGATTATTTGGCGGAATGATCAGCCATTTAACGAAGATGATTTGATTTTGGTTGAGATTGCTAGTACCGTAGTGGGCTTGCAAATGCTCAACCATCAGCGGGAAATTGATGAGGAGAACATTCGTCGGAGGACCACGGTTAGCATGGCGGTGAATACCTTATCCTATTCTGAATTACGAGCCGTTTCTGCTATTCTTGAGGAATTGGGTGGTACGGAAGGCCAATTAACAGCCTCAGTCGTTGCTGATCGGATTGGGATTACCCGAAGTGTTATTGTCAATGCCCTTCGTAAATTGGAATCAGCAGGTGTGATTGAGAGCCGCTCTCTAGGTATGAAGGGGACCTATCTTAAAGTCTTGATTCCGGATGTTTTTGAAGAAATTAAGAAAAGAGAATTTTAATGACAAAAGCAGTTTTATCCATTGATTATACAAGGGATTTTGTGGCAAGCAATGGAAGGTTAACGGCAGGGAAACCGGCTCAAGCCATTTCAGAAACGATAGCGGCTGTCAGTCAAAAAGCTTGGGAGGCTGGAGCCTATGTTTTCTTTATGATTGATGAACATCTGGAAGGAGATCTTTACCATCCAGAGACTCAACTTTTCCCACCTCATAACATTCGTGGGACTGAAGGACGCTATTTATATGGTCCCTCTAAAGAATTTTTTGAAGAGCACCAAGAATCGAATCGTGTTTACTGGATGGATAAGCATTATTATTCTGCCTTTGCAGGAACTATGCTGGACATCTATTTAAGGGAGCGCAAGGTTGACACCTTGGTATTGACGGGAGTACTCACAGATATTTGTGTGCTCCATACGGCTATTGATGCCTATCAGAAGGGTTATAAAATTGAAGTCGTTACAGACGCAGTAGCCAGTATCACAGAAGCCCAACATCAATTTGCATTAGAACATATGAAAGATGTTTTAGGGGCTAAGTTGATTTCATCCGAAGAATTAGAGTTTTGACTTGAGGCTGGAAATTATTCCAGCCTCAAAATTTTCGTTGGGGTTCCCTTCACGATTCAGTTTTATATAGAACGGAACAACTATTTTGTGAAGTACCATTCAAATACGAATAATTGGAATTGGTTTTGCAAATTCAATGCTCTACATTCATACAACAGAATTGTTGGTTGCCCCAATCAATTTCTGCATCAAAGTGTTTTTACGGTATAACAAGAGAAGGCTGGGATTTTTTACCAAGCCTCTGTTCCACTCCCTATTTTTCACGCCTGAAATGTGGTAAAATAAGGAAGATTTACATGGAACCTTAAAGGAGACAGAATGAAGATTTCACATCAAGAAGTGGCTCATGTGGCCAATCTATCAAAACTAGCCTTCACTGCTGAAGAGACAGAGAAGTTTGCGACGGATCTGACCAAGATTGTCGATATGGTTGAAATGTTAAATGAATTGGATACAGAAGGGGTGGCGGTAACCTCATCTGTAGTGACTCAGGTTAATGTTCTTCGAGAAGACCAAGCACAAGCGGGTTGGAATCGAGAAGAATTATTTGAAAATGTACCTGAAAAAGACAAGGGCTTTATCAAAGTTCCAGCCATTTTCGAAGAGGGAGGCAGCAATTAATGAGACTGCAAGAACAAACACTCGATCAACTGCATGAACTCTTGGTAAAAAAAGAAATCTCAGTTGAAGAATTGACCAAGGAATCCTTGGCGGATATTCAAGAGCGGGAAGCCGCACTAGGAAATTTCATTACCATAAATGAAGAGGGAGCTTTAGAAAAGGCTCGTGCTCTAGATGCTAAAGGAGTGGATGCTGATAATGTCTTGAGTGGAATTCCGGTAGCGGTTAAGGATAATATCTCTACTAAAGGAATTTTAACAACGGCAGCATCCAAAATGCTTTATAACTACAAGCCAATTTTTGATGCGACTAGTGTTGAGAACCTCTATAATAAGGAGATGATTGTGATTGGGAAAACCAACATGGATGAGTTTGCCATGGGTGGTTCCAATGAAACATCTTATTTTAAACCAAGTAAGAACGCCTGGGATCAAAGCAAAGTTCCGGGAGGTTCTTCCGGTGGTTCTGCCTCAGCTGTGGCGGGTGGTCAAGTTCGTCTGTCCTTGGGATCAGATACAGGAGGCTCCATTCGTCAACCTGCGGCTTTTAATGGAATTGTGGGAATGAAACCGACTTATGGTCGAATTTCACGCTTTGGTTTGATTGCCTTTGCATCTTCCTTGGATCAAATTGGACCATTTGCTCCGACAGTTCGTGAAAATGCCTATTTGCTAGGAGCTTTATCAGGACATGACAATCGTGATGCGACTTCTGCACCGGTTTCTGTACCTGATTTTACTAGTAAGATTGGTCAGGATCTGACAGGTATGAGAATCGCTCTCCCTAAAGAGTATATGGGTGAAGGGATTGATGCGGCAGTTAAGGAGCAAATCTTGGCGGCTGCTAAGAAATTTGAAGAGCTAGGTGCGCGTGTGGAAGAAGTTAGTCTCCCTCATAGTCGCTATGGTGTAGCCGTTTATTACATCATCGCTTCTTCAGAAGCTGCTTCCAATCTTCAACGTTTTGACGGTATTCGTTATGGATTTAGAGCAGAAGCTATTGAAAATCTTGAGGATGTCTATGTGAAGACACGGAGTCAGGGATTTGGGGATGAGGTTAAACGCCGGATTATGTTGGGGAACTTCAGTCTATCATCTGGTTATTATGATGCCTATTTCAAAAAAGCTGGGCAGGTACGGACCTTGATTATGGAAGATTTCCGTAAGGTTTTTGAAGGTTATGATTTGATTATGGGACCAACTTCTCCAACGGTTGCCTTTGATTTGGGAAGCCGGATTGAGGATCCAGTTTCTATGTATTTAGCGGATCTTTTGACCATTCCGGTAAACTTGGCGGGTCTACCAGGCATGTCTCTACCAGCTGGATTTGCGGATGGTTTACCAGTTGGTTTGCAATTGATTGCCAATCATTTCCAAGAAGAAACCTTGTATCAGGCTGCTGCAGCTTTTGAGGCAGCAACTAGCTACCATCTAGAAAAACCAGCGATTTTCGGAGGAGTTAAGTAATGAATTTTGAAACCATTATTGGATTGGAAGTCCACGTGGAGTTGAAAACAGCTTCCAAGATTTTTTCACCAGCTCCTGCGCATTTTGGTGAGGATCCAAATGCGAATACTAATATTATTGACTGGGCTTTTCCAGGAGTCTTACCCGTCTTAAATAAAGGGGTAGTGGATGCTGGAATTAAAGCCTCTCTAGCTCTTAATATGGATTTGCATCGGGATATGCACTTTGACCGGAAAAACTATTTCTATCCTGATAATCCCAAAGCTTATCAAATCTCTCAATTTGATGAGCCGATTGGCTACAATGGTTGGATCGATATTGAATTAGAGGATGGAACGACCAAAAAAATCCGTGTAGAACGGGCTCATTTGGAAGAAGATGCTGGGAAAAACACTCATGGAACCGATGGTTATTCTTATGTAGATTTGAACCGCCAAGGGGTGCCTTTGATTGAGATTGTTTCGGAAGCAGATATGCGCAGTCCAGAAGAAGCCTATGCTTATTTGACAGCTCTCAAGGAAATCATTCAATATACGGGGATTTCTGATGTCAAGATGGAAGAAGGCTCCATGCGGGTTGATGCGAACATTTCGCTTCGTCCTTATGGTCAAGAAGTTTTTGGAACCAAAACAGAATTAAAAAACCTCAACTCCTTTAACTATGTGCGTAAAGGATTGGAGTATGAAATCAAACGGCAGGCTGAAATTCTACGATCTGGTGGTGTCATCCGTCAAGAAACCCGTCGTTACGATGAGGCAACCGGTGAAACGATCCTTATGCGTGTGAAGGAAGGAGCAGCCGATTACCGTTATTTCCCAGAACCAGATCTTCCGCGGGTTCAGTTAGACGATGCTTGGATTGAAGCAGTTCGTCAAGAATTACCAGCATTTCCGAAGGAACGTCGCCAACGGTACCGTGAAGAGTTTGGTTTGAGTGAGTACGATGCTCGTCAATTGACTGCGAATAAGTTCCAATCAGATTTCTTTGAAGCGGCAGTGGCTCTTGGAGGAGATGCTAAACAAGTCTCCAACTGGTTACAAGGAGAAGTGGCTCAATACCTTAATGCCAATAGTCAAAGCTTAGAACAAATTGCTTTGACACCAGAGAATTTGGTGGAGATGATTGGTTTGATTGCAGATGCAACGATTTCGTCTAAAATTGCTAAAAAAGTCTTTGTGCATCTTGCGAAAAATGGCGGTTCAGCGCGTGAATATGTTGAGCAAGCAGGCTTGGTTCAAATTTCGGATCCAGCAGTCTTGGTTCCAATCATTCATCAAGTGTTTGCAGAACAGCCTGCTGCGGTGGCAGACTTCAAGTCTGGAAAACGTAATGCAGACAAGGCCTTTACAGGGTTCTTGATGAAGGCAACCAAAGGTCAAGCTAACCCACAAGTGGCTCAAGCTCTTCTTAAAGAAGAATTGCAAAAACTCTTAGAGGACTAATGCTTGCTACCTCGTTATCTTTAGAATCAGAATCTTTGTGACCGTTCAGGAAGATAATGAGCAAATTCGATGAAGATTGAATGACGGTTCAGCAACGAGGTTTGGTCATGCTAGATTTTGAAATTTAAGGAGTACTGGAAAGGTCGAGACACCTGTTTGTAGCGTGTCCCGGCCTTTCTCTTGATTTTGGAAATGTTTATGAAAGGAGTCTCTGTGGAACAGAATAAATTGGGGACAGCATCAATCTTGTCTCTCTTACGGCAATTGGCTATACCGGCGGTCATTGCCAATGTTGTCAACGCTCTCTACAATATCGTGGATCAGATTTTTATTGGTCAGGGAATTGGTTATTTGGGGAATGCAGCAACCAATGTAGCTTTTCCTTTAACAACCCTGTGCTTAGCTTTGGGCTTGATGCTGGGACTCGGGGCTGCTGCTCGTTTTAACTTGGAGTTAGGGCGTGGAAACAATGCTTTAGCTAAGAAAGTCATGGGGAATGCCTTTGCAACTCTTGCGGTAGTAGGGCTATTCCTGTGTTTGATATTGCAAATTTTTTTAGGCCCACTTTTAACCCTTTTTGGGGCGACGGAAAGTATCTATGATTTGGCCCTGACCTATACCAGTGTTTCGATTTGGGGTGTTCCTTTTTTGCTCTTTTCCATTGGGGCTAACCCCTTGGTTCGTGCTGATGGTTCGTCTACTTATTCGATGGTGGCGATTATTTCAGGAGCGGTGGTGAATACCTTACTGGATCCCCTGTTTATTTTTAGTTTTGGTTGGGGGATGGCTGGAGCTGCTTGGGCAACGGTACTGGGGCAATTTGTTTCAGCGCTGATTTTAGCTCTCTACCTCCCTCGCTTTAAGAGTGTGCAGATCCAACGGGAGGACTTTCGTTTGCAAGGAACCTTGGTTCGCTCCTTTGCTTTTTTAGGGATGGCCTCTTTCATCTTTCAATCGTCTAATTTATTAGTGCAGATTGTGACCAATCAGTCACTTCGTTTTTATGGTGAAACTTCGGTTTATGGGAGTGATATTCCTATAGCGGTAGCTGGGATTGTAGCTAAAATTAACGTTATTATGATTTCCTTGATTATCGGGATTGTTCAAGGTTCTCAGCCGATATTAAGTTTCAATTATGGAGCTGAAAATTGGGAGCGAGTGCGGGAAACCATTCGTATTGCCATTGTTTGGGTATCAGTCATTGGCTTTGGAACTTGGATTGCTTTTGAAGGTTTTCCATATGAATTCTTGTCCCTGTTTGGATCGGGAAGTGATGTGTATTTTGAATTTGGGATTGCCTATCTACGGGCCTTCTTCCTCTTTTCTTTTGTAAATGGAGTGCAAATTTTTTCAGCAACTTACTTTCCAGCCATCGGTCAGGCTAAGATGGGAGCAAAGATTTCCCTACTCAAGCAATTAGGACTTATTTTGCCCTTCCTATTGGTGATGCCACGCTTTTTCGGGGTTGTGGGATTAGCCTATGCGATGCCCCTAGCTGATCTTATTGCCTTTGTGGTCGCGGGTCGTGCCTTGTGGAATGCCTACCATCGACTTGGTTTTCCTTTTGAAGCAAAAGAAGGGGATATGGTATAATGGAAACTAGTACAGTGGAAAATGGAGTAGCTTGTGTCAATTGAGCAGTATAAGCCGGATTACACGGTAGAAGCGGTCTATGATATCGCAGTAGAAGATTTAAAAAAGCTAGGGATTGAGGCAGTCTTGGTTGATTTGGATAATACCTTGATTGCTTGGAACAACCCAGACGGGACACCGGAGATGAAGAATTGGTTGCATCAAGTACAGGATGCGAGCATTCAGATTATGGTGGTCTCCAATAATACCAAGAAGCGGGTTACGCGAGCGGTTGAGAAATTCGGAATTGGCTTTGTTTATTGGGCTCTAAAACCCTTTAGTTTTGGAATTAATCGAGCTTTAGCCAAGTTACAAGTTGATCGGTCTAAGGTTGTTATGGTCGGGGATCAATTGATGACGGATATTCGGGCAGCTCATCGAGCTGGAATTCGGTCGATTCTAGTTAAACCCTTGGTCCAACATGATTCCATTAATACGAAGTTTAACCGAGCTAGGGAACGACGGGTTCTTAAAAAATTGGAAGCCAAGTATGGCCCTATGAAATTTCATAAAGGATTGTAAATGCAAGAAACATTATTTTGTATCGGTTGCGGTGCTGAAATTCAAACAGATCAAAAAGAGAAGGCGGGCTATACTCCACCAGCAGCTTTAGAAAAAGGATTGGAAACGGGAGAACTCTACTGCCAACGTTGTTTCCGTCTTCGCCATTACAATGAAATTAGTGATGTGGAGATGACAGACGAAGACTTCCTGCGCCTTCTTCACGAGGTCGGAGATAGCGATGCTTTGGTGGTCAATGTTATCGATATTTTTGACTTTAACGGTTCAGTGATTCCTGGTTTGTCACGTTTTGTTTCCGGGAACGATGTCCTTCTTGTCGGGAATAAAAAGGACATTCTGCCAAAATCCGTCAAGGATAAAAAATTATTGCGCTGGTTGACTGAACGAGCTCATGAAGAAGGTCTGCGACCGGTGGATGTCCAATTAACCAGTGCACAAAATAAGGAAGCCATTAAAGATTTAATTGAAAAAATTGATCGCTACCGTAAAGGGCGTGATGTCTATGTGGTAGGAGTTACGAATGTAGGCAAGTCTACTCTGATTAATGCCATTATTCAGGAATTATCAGGGGATAGGAATGTGATTACAACCAGTCGATTCCCAGGGACGACTCTGGATAAAATTGAGATTCCCTTAGAAGATGGTCGTTTTATCTATGATACCCCAGGAATTATCCATCGTTACCAGATGGCTCATTATCTAGAAGGCAAGGATCTGAAATTAGTCAGTCCGAAAAAAGAGCTAAAACCTAAAACCTACCAACTTAATCCAGAGCAAACCCTCTTCTTTGGCGGTTTAGCACGCTTGGATTTTGAAGCCGGTGACCGGCAAGGCTTTACAGCTTACTTTGAGAATGAACTGACCATCCATCGAACCAAACTAGCTGGGGCAGATGCTTTTTACGACAAACATGTTGGAGACTTGTTGCAACCACCAAGGAAGAAAAAGTTAGACAGTTTCCCAAGGCTAGTCCCTCATAACTTGATCATCACTGAAAAAAGTGATGTCGTCTTTTCAGGTTTGGGGTGGGTTCGTATCCCTCAAGCTGCTCGCTTGGTTGCCTGGGCACCTGAAGGAGTTACAGTTCTAGTTCGTCCAGCGATTATTTAATTGTGGTTCGATTTAAAAAAGGCTATACACAGTCAAAAGTATAAGGAGAATTATGTCACTAACAAGCAAACAAAGAGCTTTTTTAAAGGCTGAAGCCCATCATATGAAACCCATTATTCAGATTGGAAAAAATGGTTTGAATGATGAAATCAAAACCAGTATCCGGAAGGCCTTGGATGCGCGTGAATTGATTAAAATTACACTATTGCAAAATACAGATGAAAATATTCATGATGTTGCAGAAACTCTAGAGGAAGAAATTGGCCTGGATACAGTCCAAAAAATTGGTCGGATATTGATTCTCTTCAAACCTTCTGCCAAAAAAGAAAATCGCAAATTGTCCATTAAAGTTCGTGAGGTATAATACCGAACGAACTTTAAAATCAACATACTCGGGAAATTTCAAAGAGCTGACATGGAAGCATGCTTGTGAATCTACAGGCTACACTACGGATAGATTTCATCAAAGAGATTTGACAAAGTCAGACTTTGAGAATTATTGAGTTTAAGAAGGAGAAACGATGGCACTTGAACTAGTCACACCTTTTACGAAAGTTGCTCTGCAACCGGATTTACCAGAGAAGAAACGCAAACAAGTCGGGATCTTGGGAGGGAATTTCAATCCCGTCCATAATGCTCACCTGTTAGTAGCGGATCAGGTGCGGCAGCAATTGAGTTTGGACCAGGTCTTGCTCATGCCAGAGTTTATTCCCCCTCATAAGGATAAAAAAGAAACAATTGACCAGCACCACCGTCTGATGATGTTAGAGTTGGCTTTGAATGGAAAAGAAGGTTTGGGGATTGAGCGTTTAGAATTAGAACGCCAGGGGATTAGTTATACCTATGATAGTATGAAAATGCTCACGGAGGCTAATCCAGATACGGATTATTACTTTATTATTGGGGCGGATATGGTGGAATATCTTCCTAAATGGCACCGAATTGATGAACTTTTAGAATTGGTACAGTTTGTAGGTGTTCAACGCCCTAAATATAAGGCAGGGACCTCTTATCCTGTAATCTGGGTAGATGTACCGCTAATGGATATTTCCTCTAGCATGGTCCGTGATTTTATTGCAGCAGGCCGTGAACCTAATTTTTTGTTACCGGAACTGGTTTGGAACTATATCAAACGTGAGGGCTTATACAAATGACCTATTCCTTATATCTCCCCTTTGATAGGGATTCTTTGCTGGAGCGTTTAGGTCAGACTTTGAGCCCGCATCGGTATCAGCATGTTTTGAATGTGGAAAAAGCTGCGATACAATTGGCGGAAACCCATGGTTATGATTCCATCAAGGCTGGTTTAGCAGGTCTGCTTCATGACTATGCTAAGGAAAAGCCAGATAGCTATTTTCAGAAATTGATCAAAGAACGGGACTTAAATCCAGACTTGCTGCAATGGGGGAATAACCTTTGGCATGGTTATCTGGGGATTTATGCCATTCAAGAGGAGCTGGGACTGGAGGATGTCGAAATCCTAGAAGCCATTCGAGTGCATACGATTGGGAAAGCGGACATGTCGCCCTTGGATATGATTCTCTATGTGGCTGATTACATCGAGGAAGGGCGAGATTTTCCTGGCGTTGAGGAGGCCAGACGGATAGCTTTTTCTTCTCTAGAAGAGGGTGTAGCTTATGAAACAGCGGAAACTCTTTCTTTTCTAGCCAAGAAACGAATTCCTATTTATCCTCAAACCATCGAAACCTATAATGCATACAGACACTTTTTAGAGAGGTAAACAATGGAAGGAAATCAATTATTAGAACTTGTTGTTAAAGCTGCGGATGAAAAGCGGGCTGAAGATCTGGTTGCCTTAGATGTTCAAGAGTTGACGAGTGTAACAGACTATTTTGTTATTGCCAGCTCGATGAATAGCCGCCAATTAGAAGCGATTGCTGATAATGTCCGTGAAAAGGCTCAAGAAGCTGGCTTAGAAGTCGGTCCTCTTGAGGGGAATGTGGCCAGTGGCTGGGTTCTCTTGGATTTGGGGGCAGTAGTGTTCCATGTCTTTTCAGAGGAAGTTCGCAATGATTACAATTTGGAGAAACTTTGGCATGAAGCGGAAATGGTTGACATTTCTAGCTATGTAGATTAAAGAATATAAAGGAGGACAGTGTTTGAGGAATCCAAGTAGCTATTTACCTGGATTTCTAAGTGTCCTCTTTTTCGAATATAGAGGTATCGGATGACAACTTACGAAACATTTGCGCGTGTGTATGATTCCATTATGGATGATCAACTTTATGACCAGTGGCTAGCCTTTACACAAGACCATCTTACCCCAGATACAAAAGATATTTTGGAATTGGCCTGTGGGACAGGTATTCTATCTCTGAAACTAGACCAAGCTGGTTACCGAGTAAAAGGCCTAGATCTAAGTCCAGAGATGGTGGATTTAGCCCAGAAACGAGCTCAGGAAGCCGGCCGAAATATTGAGTTTATCCAGGGGAATATGTTGGCATTACCTGCTATGGATGCTGTGGACGCTGTGACTTGCTATTCGGATTCTATCTGCTATTTAGGAGATGAAGTTGAAGTTGGAGATGCTTTCCAGCAGGTTTTCCAGGTCCTAAAATCTGGTGGTCGCTTTCTGTTTGATGTTCATTCGATTTATCAAATGGAAGAAGTTTATCCGGGTTATAGTTACCATGAGAATGCAGAAGATTTTGCCTTTGTTTGGGATTCCTATCCGGATGAGCCGCCTTATTCGATCGTTCATGAATTAACCTTCTTTTTGCAAGAAGAAGATGGTCGTTTTGTACGCAAGGATGAAGTCCATGAAGAAAGAACTTATGAACGTCTAACTTATGAGATTTTGTTGGAACAAGCTGGTTTTACCAATATCCAGATGTTTGCAGATTTCACCCATCAAGCTCCAGATGAAAAAAGTCTGCGTTGGTTCTTCGTAGCGGAAAAACCATGAAAATAAGCGGAGTCATTGCAGAGTTTAACCCTTTTCATAATGGCCATCGTTACCTCTTGGATCAAATGGAAGGTCTTAAAATTGTGGCTATGTCTGGTAATTTTGTCCAGAGAGGCGAGCCGGCTTTTGTGGATAAATGGGTTCGGGCACAGATGGCTTTGTCTCAGGGAGCGGATCTAGTTTTAGAGCTTCCCTTTCTAGTCAGTGTTCAAGCTGCCGATTTTTTTGCAACTGGAGCGGTTGCAATTTTGGCGAGAGCTGGGGTAGAGGAGCTTGTTTTTGGAAGTGAAGAAGTCCATGATTACAATCAGTTATTAGAGGTTTATAGGAGTCAAGCTGAGAAGATGAGCAGGTATATGGATCAACTTCCATCATCCTTATCTTATCCTCAGAAGAGCCAAGCTACCTGGGAGAAATTTGTGGGCCTAACCTTTAGCGGCCAAAAACCTAATCATATTTTAGGGTTGGCCTATACCAAGGCTGTTGCGGATGCTAATCTAACTCTAAAGGCTGTCCAACGCCAGGGAGCTGGTTTTCATTCATTGGATAAGAATCAGAGTTATGCATCTGCTACCGCTCTGCGCCATCATCGGGGAGACTTGGAATTTATTAAGCGGCATAGCCCCGTAGCGAATCTTTTAAGCCAAGCTCCGCAGCAAGATTGGTCTTTGTACTGGCCCTTATTGCGCTATCAGATTCTTAGTTATCCAAATCTGCAAGAGATTTATCAAGTTAATGAAGAATTAGCGCAGCGCTTACTTCAGGCGATTGATCGGGTCAATTCGGTAGAGGAACTGGTTGCAGCGGTGACGACCAAGCGTTTTACTAAAGCACGGGTGAGACGTGTCTTAACTTATATTCTGGTAGGGGCTAAGGAGACTTCCTTGCCGGAATCCCTGCATGTACTAGGTTTTTCGGAGCAGGGGCGTCAGCACCTAGCGTTTTTGAAGAAACAAGTCAAGCTAGTAACACGGATTGGAGCGGAGCCTTGGGATGTTCTGACGCAGAAGGCTGATAAGATTTATAGCCTAGGTCAAGAGGGCATTGAAGAGCAAAATTTTGGACGGATTCCGATTCAATGGGGTGGAGAGTAAATTCTTTTTTGCGTCAGCTTTTGGAAAGTGATATAATAACGCGTGAATGCAGTAATTAAAGGAGAAGAACATGGGACGTAAATGGGCCAATATTGTGGCAAAAAAGACAGCTAAAGATGGTGCTAACTCTAAAGTTTATGCAAAATTTGGGGTTGAAATTTATGTGGCAGCTAAAAAAGGGGAACCAGATCCTGAGTTGAATGCAGCTCTTAAGTTTGTTGTGGATCGAGCTAAGCAAGCGCAGGTTCCTAAACACGTTATTGATAAGGCTATTGATAAGGCCAAGGGAAATACAGACGAAACCTTTACTGAAGGTCGCTATGAAGGCTTTGGACCAAATGGTTCAATGTTGATTGTCGATACTCTTACTTCCAACGTGAATCGGACTGCAGCCAATATTCGTGCAGCTTTTGGTAAGAATGGTGGAAACATGGGAGCGAGTGGTTCGGTTTCCTACATGTTTGATAACAAGGGTGTGATTGTTTTTGCAGGTGACGATGCAGATGCTATTTTTGAATTACTTCTGGAAGCGGATGTTGATGTTGATGATGTAGAAGCAGAAGAAGGAAGCATTACGGTCTATACAGCACCAACTGATTTGCACAAAGCTGTAGAGGCTCTTCGTGGAGAGGGAATTGAAGAGTTCCAAGTTACAGAATTGGAAATGATTCCTCAATCGGAAGTGCAATTAGAGGGGGATGACCTCGCTGTCTTTGAAAAACTAGTGGATGTCTTGGAAGATGATGAAGATGTTCAAAAAGTTTACACAAATGTAGACGGATTCTAGAAATACCCAAAAGACCGAAAAGGAACGTTTTCGGTCTTTTTTGTGTTTCTTAATACTAGCTAGTAGAATTTTTCTTTCTTTTTTGTTACTATCTTAAGTAGAAACTAAAAGGAGGTTTTTCATGAAAATGAAAAAAGTCATTTCTCTTGCCCTTGTTGCTGTATCTGCTCTCGTGATTGCAGCTTGCTCCAACAATGCCTCAGACTCTTCTGAAGCTTCTGGCAAGGAAGTTGTACGTGTAGCAACCAATGCCTCACCAAAACCATTTAACTATGAAGATGAAAAAGGGGAGTTGACAGGTTACGAGATTGAAGTTGTAAAAGCAATTTTCAAAGACTCAGAGAAGTATTCCCTTGAATTTGAAAAAACAGAATGGTCAAGTATCTTCGCAGGTTTGGATAGTGATCGTTACCAAATGGCTGTTAACAACATTTCTTATACTGAGGAGCGTGCAGGTAAATACCTCTATGCTTATCCAGTAGCTAAGAATCCCAATGTTTTAGTTGTCCAAAAGGATGATGATAGCATCAAGTCTATGGATGATCTTGGTGGTAAGAAAACGGAGGTTGTTCAAGGAACGAACTCTGCTGCCCAATTGGAAGAATGGAACAAGGAACATGCCGAGAATCCAACCGAGCTTTCCTATACAAAAGCTGACTTCCAACAAATCATGACACGTTTGAATGACGGTCAAGCAGACTACAAGATTTTTGACCGTATCTCTGTTGAAACAATCATCAAGAATCAGGGCTTGAACAATCTGAAAATTATTGAATTGCCAGATACAGCTCAGCCATTTGTTTATCCAATTTTTGCTAAAGGTCAAGATAACTTGAAAGAATTTGTCGATGGACGTATCAAAGAGCTTCAAGCAGATGGTACTCTGGACAAGCTTTCTAAAGAATTCTTTGGTGGCGACTTTGCACCAACGGCTGAAGATTTGAAATAATCTAAAAAGTAGTTCCTTGGGAGCTACTTTTTGAGTACCTTATAAAGTATTTTGATAATCAGCATAAAAAAACAATACTAGTCGAAGGAGTCAGCTTCTGTTATTCTACTATTAAGAAAAGAAAAGGAGCTTGCTTATGAAACTGAAATCGGTATTGAAAATTGTAGGACTAACATCATTAGCTGCTTTCGCCTTGGCGGCTTGTGCTCCATCAAGTGATGCAAAAGAGAATGCCAACACAATTCGTGTGGGATTAATGGCTAAAAGTGATACGGAGGAAGCTCGCTGGGATAAAATTGAAGAACTGCTCAAAGATGAAGGTGTTAGTTTGGAGTATACAGAGTTTACGGATTACTCCCAACCTAATAAGGCAACCGCAAATGGAGAAGTGGACGTTAATGCCTTCCAGCATTACAATTTCTTGAATAATTGGAATGAGGAAAACAATGGGACTCTTGTTCCAATTGCGGATACTTATTTCACAGCTTTCCGTCTTTATTCGGGTACTAAAGATGGGTCTGAGCGCTATACAAGTGTTGAGCAAATTCCAGATGGGGGCACTATCGCCATTCCAAACGATCCTGTGAATGAAAGTCGGGCACTCTATCTTCTTCAATCAGCAGGTTTATTGAAGTTGGATGTTTCTGGTGACACTTTTGCAGCTATCTCCAATATTAAAGAAAATCCAAAGAATCTTAGCATTAAAGAGCTAGATGCAAGTCAAACGGCTCGTTCCTTGGGATCCGTCGATGCAGCTATTGTTAATAATGATTTTGTTCAAGAAGCGGGGATTGATTTTAAAAAGGCGATTTTTGTTGAAGTACCAGATGAAAACTCCAAACAATGGTACAATTTCTTAGCGGCTAAGGAAGATTGGGAAAAATCTCCAAAAGCTGATGCATTGAAAAAATTGATTAAGGCTTACCATACTGACGAGGTGAAAAAAGTGATTGAAGAATCTTCAGGTGGTTTGGATCAGCCTGTTTGGTAATCGAATAGAAGGTTGGGATTTCTACCCAGCCTTTTTGTTTTCTGCTGTTCCAGTATCATTTAGGGATTGATAAAGATTTTTTATGATGCGGATAAAAAACCCATACTAGGCAGCTAGAAGGAGGTTTGTTATCCTATTATCAAGAACAATAAAGGAGTTTAATTATGAAATTGAAATCAATTTTGAAAGTAGTAGGTTTGACAGCCTTAGCAGGGCTAACGCTTGCAGCCTGTGTGAACACGGGCGGTTCTTCTTCCGACAATAATACTCTTCGTGTAGGGCTCATGGCTAAAAGTGATTCTGAAGAAAAACGTTGGGAAAAAATTGAAGAGCTATTGGAGAAAGAAGGGGTGAAGCTGGAGTATACAGAGTTTACGGATTATTCACAGCCAAATATCGCCACTGCTAACGGGGATGTTGATCTTAATGCTTTTCAACATTATAACTTCTTAGATAACTGGAATGAAGAAAATAAAGGAGACTTGGTAGCCATTGCGGATACCATCATTTCCCCAATCCGTCTTTACTCAGGAACAAAGGACGGTAAAAATCGTTACACTAGTGTAGATCAAATTCCCGATGGTGCAACAATCACAGTTCCGAATGATGCTACAAACGAGAGCCGTGCCCTCTACCTTCTTCAATCAGCCGGTTTGATTAAGTTGGATGTTTCCGGTAAAGAGTTGGCAACGATTGCGAATGTCAAAGAAAATCCAAAGAAATTGGACATCAAAGAATTGGATGCTAGTCAAACAGCTCGTTCTTTAGATTCAGCAGATGCAGCAGTTGTTAATAATACCTTTGTATCTGAAGCAGGACTTGATTTCAAGAAAGCCCTCTTTGTTGAAGTTGCAGATGAGAACTCACAACAATGGTACAATGTTCTTGCTGCTAAGAGCGACTGGGAAAAATCTGATAAAGCAGATGCTTTGAAGAAGTTAATCAAAGCCTACCACACGGATGATGTGAAAAAAGTCATCGAAGAAACCTCAGAAGGTTTGGATCAACCAGTTTGGTAAACCAGACACTGTATGCAAATCAAGCAAGAGGAGTGGGTTTGGAAGAAAGCCCACTCTTTTCTCGTACGACGGGCATGTCGTACATCTGAGGTGTAAGTCCTCTGTGGGCACCTGCTACCGGTGAACCCAATAGCGACTCCCAAGCCTGACTATCGTGAGGTAGCGGGGAGAGGAAGGGATAGCGAAAT
>NZ_JBTGGE020000013.1:0-36740 GCF_054331515.2 Streptococcus sp. 10F2
CTGTTTTTTAGGCTAAAGCAAGGCTATGATTAGCCTTGGCAAATTAGCCTAACAGCTCCAAACCTGTCATCAAATGAAATCGATGACTTATCAGAATGAGTTGTAGCCCTCATCTTACAGTAAAGGGGTGGCTAACTTCATTTTAAAACTTTCGTATCATTCTGAAAATAGTAATTTTACCGCTTACAAGTTTTTTTTCTGTTTGATTCCCTTGACAACCCGTCATTTTTCCTTTAAAATAGCAAGGTATGTTTAGTAACTGATCACAACTAGCCGGCTAAACGAATACAAAGAATCTAAGAGGAGGTATTCTCGTGAAACGTACTTATCAACCAAGTAAAATTCGTCGTCAACGTAAGCATGGTTTCCGTCACCGTATGTCTACTAAGAACGGTCGTCGTGTGCTTGCAGCGCGTCGTCGTAAGGGACGTAAAGTTCTTTCAGCTTAATGCGTTGGGAGCTTGCTAGAAACTCGAGTCTAGTGGGTTCTAAACTAATAAACATTGAAAAGAGGTAGTGATGGTATATCAGGCCTCTTTTTTCGTATAGAAGGGAAGCTATGAAAATTTTTGATACACATACTCACCTAAATTTAAAACAGTTTGCAGGCCGGCTGGAAGAGGAGCTTGAGTTGGCGCGTGAGTTGGGAGTAGTCTGGCACAATGTGGTGGGGTTTGACCGAGAATCGATTGAGGCGGCTTTGGCTTTGGCTGATCAAGAGTCTATTTACTTGACTCTGGGCTGGCATCCGACGGAAGCGGGGACCTATGATGATCAGGTGGAAGCCTATCTGCGTCAAGTTTTAGCTCACCCTAAAGTTGTAGCCTTGGGTGAGATTGGTTTGGATTATCATTGGATGACTGCTTCTAAAGAAGTGCAGGAGGACGTTTTCCGGCGGCAGCTTCGTTTGGCGAAGGAGTTAGATTTACCGGTGGTTATTCATACCCGGGATGCCTTGGAGGACACCTATGCCATTTTAGCGGATGAAGGGCTCCCTGCTCGTGGGGGGATTATGCATTCTTATTCTGGTTCTTTAGAGATGGCGGAAAAATTTATGAAATTAGGGATGTGGATCTCTTTCTCAGGTGTTGTCACTTTTAAAAAAGCGCTAGAGATTCAAGAGGCAGTGGCAAATCTGCCTTTAGATCGGATTTTACTTGAGACAGATGCTCCTTTCCTGGCACCGGTACCCTATCGAGGTAAGGAAAATCGGACGGCCTATACTCGTTATGTGGCTGAAAAGGTGGCAGATTTGCGGGGGATCAGTCTGGAAGAGTTAGTAGCAGCAACGTCTGCTAATGCTTGGCAGGTTTTTGGGCTGGATGGTGAGCAACTATGAAGCCTGTTATTGGCCCTGTTGTGGTGGTTGAGGGACGAGATGATACAGCCAATCTCAAGCGTTTTTTCCAGGTGGATACCTATGAAACCCGTGGTTCTGCACTATCACAAGAGGATATTGAGCGAATTGCCCGCTTGCAAGCGCAACGAGGGGTTATTGTTTTTACAGATCCCGATTATCATGGTGAGCGAATTCGTAAGATGATTAGTCAGGCTGTGCCGGCAGTGGGACAAGCTTTTCTTAAACGTGGTGAGGCAGTGCCCAAGTCGAAAACAGCAGGTCGCTCTTTAGGGGTGGAGCATGCCGATTTTGAAGCTTTGAAAGAAGCTTTGGATGGTGCCTTTACAGGGAGGTCGCCAGAGCAGCAGGATTTGATTTCTCAGGCGGATTTGATGAGTCTGGGCCTCTTGGCAGGGTCAGACAGTCGGAAGCGGCGGGAGTATGTCGGAGAAGTTTTGCGGATTGGTTATTCTAATGGCAAGCAGCTGCCTAAGCGTTTGGCAATGTTTGGGATTTCTTTGGAAATGTTGGAAAAAGCTTTAGAGGGTTTTGCAGAGGAGGAAGTGTAAATGGCAACAGATTTGTATATTGTGCGTCATGGTCGGACTATGTTTAACACCTTGCATCGGGCCCAGGGGTGGAGTGATACCCCTTTGACGAGTCAAGGGCAAGAAGGGATTCGAGAATTAGGTGTGGGTCTGCGTGAACGAGGAATTAGTTTTCATCGTGCTTTGTCTAGTGATTTAGGACGAACGATTATGACGATGGATATTTTGTTGACGGAGTTGGGGCTCAAAGGTGAAATTCCTTATACCTACGATGCCCGCATACGCGAATGGTCTTTTGGTTCCAATGACGGAGTCTATGATGACGAGCTGTTCTTCACCATCTTACCACGGATTGCAGGGGTCGATTCGCTGGAAGAGATGACTTATGAGGATATGGCGAATGCAATCTATGAAGCTGATACAGCTGATTGGGCGGAGACTTGGGAGCAGTTACGAGGACGGCTTTTAGCTGGGATTGAAGATTTGGCTAAAAAGATGGAGGCTGCAGGTGGTGGTAACGCCTTAGTGGTTTGTCATGGTATGAGTATTGGAACACTCTTGTATCTTTTGAATGGTCAGCGTTTTGTAGTGTTAGATAATGGCAGTGTGACACGTCTCCGCTATGAAAATGGTCAATTTCAGGTTCTAGAAGTGGGGGATTTGTCTTACCGTCAAGAGGGGCGAAGCTGGTTGGATCAAAATCAGTCTTAAGACCGATAGAGTTAAAAAAGCCTGTAAAATCAGGCTTTTTTGTGTGTCAGATAGCAAAATTAGCACTCTTTTTAGATGAGTGCTAATTTTTTAAGCAAAAGTTCTTGACAGGGAGAATCCATGCTGTATAATAGAATCATAAGTTAGCACTTGAAGTAATGGAGTGCTAATCTGATGGAGGGAGCATGGTTACCGAAAGACAAGAGACCATCCTAAGGATGATCATTGAACTTTTTACAGAGACCCATGAGCCAGTTGGTTCCAAACGTTTGCAAGAAGGAATTGCTTCTTCCAGTGCAACCATTCGGAACGATATGGCAGTCTTGGAAAAATTGGGATTATTAGAAAAGTCCCATACTTCCAGTGGTCGCAAGCCAAGTATTGCGGGTTATCAATATTATATTGAGAACTCGATGGCTTTGACGACTCTTCCTCCAGAGGAAGTCTTTCAAATTCTCAAAGCCTTTGATGATGATTTCTTCCAATTGAAGGATATTTTCCAAAGAGGGGCAGATCTTCTGTCAGAAATGACAGGATTAACCGCTTTTGTACTGGACGTTGAGCCCAGTCATCAAAGACTGACAGCATTTGATTTAGTCGTTCTAGGGTCTCACACAGCCTTGGTGGTCATGACCCTAGATGATTCCAGAATCCTGACCAAGGAGTTGGTGATTCCCCGGAATTTTCTGGTGGAACATCTATATCAGCTCAGGGACATGGTTCGGGATCGCTTGCTAAGAGAGTCAGTGCTTTCAATTCACTACAAGATTCGCACTGAGATTCCGCAAGTGGTTCAACGCTATTTCCTTTCGCCTGATAATGTTACCGCCTTAATCGAACATATCTTCTCGGAACTTTTCGCAGAAGAAGTAGTAACATCAGGACAGGAGCACCTACTGCAGGAAGTGGGGCTGGAAACTTATCGCTTTTTCACCAATGAACAACAGCTGGCTCTTGAGCTACGCGAAGGTTGGTCGGAGAATCAAGAGCAATTGATTCGGATTGCAGATTCTTCTAGCCAACTATTGGCAGATTTAAGTCTCATGAGTAAGCGGTTCTTAATCCCCTATCGAGGTTATGGACTTCTAAGTCTGGTGGGGCCGGTGAATAGCGACTATCAACGGTTACTTAGTCTGATTGAATCGGTCAGTCGCGTCATGACGATGAAGCTGACAGATTTCTACCGCTACCTCAGTAGCAATCATTATGAAGTGCATTAAGGAGGATTCTCGTGTCTGAAGAAATTAAAGAAGAACTTGAACAAGAAATTGAAGAAGTAACAGAAGAAACGGCTGAGCCATCTGAACTGGAACTGGCCCAAGCTAAAATTGAAGAACTAGAAAATAAACACCTGCGGGCTGTAGCCGAGATGCAAAACATCCAACGCCGCGGACAAGAAGAACGTCAATTGTTGCAAAAATATCGCAGCCAAGACCTAGGGAAAGCGATTCTACCTTCCCTTGACAACCTAGAACGCGCCTTGGCTGTTGAAGGATTGACAGACGATGTGAAAAAAGGTTTGGAAATGGTTCAAGAAAGTCTCATCCATGCCTTGAAAGAAGAAGGTATCGAAGAAATTGACGCCTCTGGCGACTTTGATCCCAACTTCCACATGGCTATTCAAACCCAACCAGCCGATGAAGACCACCCAGCGGATACAATCGCTCAAGTCTTCCAAAAAGGCTATAAATTGCATGACCGGATTTTACGTCCAGCAATGGTCGTTGTTTACGCATAAAAACGTGACCGAAATGTCATTAAACTAGTAACGATAGAGAAGAAAAAATAAAAGAGGTAATACATATGTCTAAAATTATTGGTATTGACTTAGGTACAACAAACTCAGCAGTAGCAGTTCTTGAAGGAACTGAGCCAAAAATCATCGCAAACCCAGAAGGAAACCGTACAACTCCATCTGTTGTTTCCTTCAAAAACGGTGAAATCATCGTTGGTGATGCCGCAAAACGCCAAGCGGTAACGAACCCTGATACAATCATTTCCATCAAATCTAAAATGGGAACTTCTGAAAAAGTTTCTGCTAACGGAAAAGACTACACTCCACAAGAAATCTCAGCTATGATCCTTCAATACTTGAAAGGTTATGCGGAAGAGTATCTTGGTGAAAAAGTAACCAAAGCGGTTATTACTGTACCAGCTTACTTTAACGATGCACAACGTCAAGCAACTAAAGATGCAGGTAAAATTGCAGGACTTGAAGTAGAGCGGATTGTCAATGAGCCAACTGCCGCTGCACTTGCATACGGTTTGGACAAAACAGATAAAGAAGAGAAAATTCTTGTCTTTGACCTTGGTGGAGGTACTTTCGACGTATCGATCCTTGAATTGGGTGACGGTGTTTTCGATGTATTGTCAACAGCTGGAGATAACAAACTTGGTGGTGATGATTTTGACCAGAAAATTATCGATTACATGGTTGCAGAATTCAAAAAAGAAAATGGCATTGATCTAGGACAAGATAAAATGGCCTTGCAACGCTTGAAAGATGCAGCTGAAAAAGCTAAGAAAGATCTTTCAGGTGTGACTTCTACTCAAATCAGCTTGCCATTTATCACAGCTGGAGAAGCAGGACCACTTCACTTGGAAATGACCTTGACTCGTGCTAAATTTGATGACTTGACACGTGACTTGGTAGAACGTACCAAAGAACCAGTTCGCCGTGCCCTTTCAGATGCAGGTCTATCCCTTTCTGAAATCGATGAAGTTATCCTTGTTGGTGGATCTACACGTATCCCTGCTGTTGTTGAAGCTGTTAAGGCTGAAACTGGTAAAGAGCCAAACAAATCTGTTAATCCTGACGAAGTTGTAGCTATGGGTGCTGCTATCCAAGGAGGTGTCATCTCTGGTGATGTGAAAGACGTTGTCCTTCTTGACGTAACTCCATTGTCTCTTGGTATCGAAACAATGGGTGGTGTCTTCACAACTTTGATTGAACGCAACACAACAATTCCAACTTCTAAATCACAAGTCTTCTCAACTGCAGCAGACAACCAACCAGCCGTAGATATCCATGTTCTTCAAGGTGAACGCCCAATGGCTGCGGATAACAAAACGCTTGGACGTTTCCAATTGACAGATATCCCTGCAGCACCTCGTGGTATTCCTCAAATCGAAGTAACATTCGACATCGATAAAAACGGTATCGTTTCTGTTAAGGCTAAAGACCTTGGTACTCAGAAAGAGCAAACCATCGTTATCCAGTCTAACTCAGGCTTGACGGACGAAGAAATCGATCGCATGATGAAAGACGCAGAAGCTAACGCAGAAGCAGACAAGAAACGGAAAGAAGAAGTTGACCTCCGCAATGAAGTTGATCAAGCTATTTTCGCAACTGAAAAGACCTTGAAAGACACAGAAGGCCAATTTGAAGCAGAGCGTGCGGAAGCACAAACTGCTTTGGACGAATTGAAAGCAGCACAAGAAGCTAACAATTTGGACGATATGAAAGCGAAATTGGAAGCTCTCAATGAAAAAGCTCAAGCCCTTGCAGTGAAATTGTATGAGCAAGCAGCTGCCGCTCAACAAGCCCAAGCAGGAGCTGAAGGTGCAACAGACGCAGCCCAAGGCGACGATGTTGTAGACGGAGAGTTTACAGAAAAATAAAAATGTCCAGTGGACATTTTTATCCCTCGCCAAAAAATACGGGAGCGAGGTAAGTCCAGTGGACATTTTTATCCCTCGCCAAAAAATACGGGAGCGAGGTAAGTCCAGTGGAGAAGATATCTCGAGTTCCTCTTGATATCTTTATCCCTCGTCTAAAAATAGAGGAGCGAGGCTTGAATGACTGAAACAGAGGTGGCTTGCCCAACCTCTGTTTTTGGGTAAATAGGAATTGTCTATTATATGCGAGATGATTCCATTATTCTGAAAGAAAGGAAAGTGTTCAGAAATGAACACGGGCTACGGACAGTGCCCGAAAGTTAGTTTTTCCTAGGGCGATTGCGTTCTTTGTGAAAACTCCTGTTTTGGCTGTGTCCGTTTAAGGCCCTTTGTATCTGACTATGAATAATACAGAATTTTATGAGCGTCTGGGGGTCTCTAAGTCTGCTTCTCAGGATGAGATCAAGAAGGCTTATCGGAAGTTATCCAAGAAGTACCACCCAGATATTAATAAAGAAGCTGGAGCAGAACAGAAGTATAAGGACATCCAAGAAGCTTATGAGACTCTAGGGGATGAGCAAAAGCGGGCTTCTTATGACCAGTTTGGAGCAGCTGGGGCTAATGGCGGTTTTGGTGGCGGCCAAGGCTTCTCTGGTTTTGATGGTGCTGGTTTCGGTGGCTTTGAAGATATCTTTTCAAGTTTCTTTGGTGGCGGTATGAGTGGCGGTGGTCGTAATCCTAATGCGCCACGTAAAGGGGATGACTTGCAATACCGTGTGAATCTGACCTTTGAGGAAGCTGTTTTTGGAGCAACCAAGGAAATTAAGTACAATCGTGAGTCTTCCTGTCACACTTGTGATGGATCGGGTGCTAAACCAGGAACAAGTCCTGTTAAATGTAGCCGCTGTGGGGGAGCCGGTGTAATCAATGTGGATACTCAAACTCCACTTGGAATGATGCGTCGTCAAGTAACCTGTGATGTCTGTCATGGAAGTGGACAAGAGATTAAGGATCCATGTAATACCTGTCATGGATCTGGACGTGAAAATCAAGCTCACACAGTCGAGGTTCGTGTGCCGGCTGGTGTTGAAACAGATCAGCAAATTCGTCTATCTGGCCAAGGTGAAGCAGGTTATAACGGTGGTCCACATGGAGATCTCTTCGTAGTTATCCACGTCGCAGCTTCTGACAAATTTGAACGCGACGGAACAACCATCCATTACCGCCTACATCTCAATTTTGTCCAAGCAGCCTTGGGAGATACAGTGGATGTCCCAACTGTTCACGGAGATGTTGAATTAACGATCCCAGAAGGAACCCAAGCTGGCAAACGCTTCCGTCTCCGAGGTAAAGGTGCTCCAAGCCTCCGCGGTGGAGCCCAAGGTGATCAATATGTCACCATCATCGTTGATACTCCAACCGACCTTAACGATGAACAACGGAAAGCCCTCATGGATTTTGCCAATGCAGGCGACCTTAAAGTGAAACCGAAGAAAAAGAACTTCTTTGAAAAAATGTTTGATGCAGACTAGATTCCTTCAAAGAAGGAATCTAGTCTGCAAGGAGCCATAAAAAAGGTCTGTTGTGCCCTTTTTTATAGCGACAAAAATAGCGAACGTAGTTCGCAACTTCTAAGATTCCTTCTTAGAACTAAACTAGTCTGTAAGGAGCCCCTGAAAAGGGGCGAACGTAGTTCGCAACTGCCTTGATAAGCCTGTGATGTCTGTACTTGCTTTGGCAAGTACAGACATCACTAGGAATTTAGACCGGGATTATCCTGGTCTTTTTCCTTTTCTGCTCTTTTTCTTGTTCTGTCAAGGCTTTCCTGTTAAAATAGGGACATGGAAAAATACAGATACAAGGCTGTGATTGCTTATGATGGCAAGGATTTTGCTGGTTTCCAGCGTCAGCCTCAGGCACGGACGGTGCAGGAGGAGTTGGAAAAGACCTTGACGCGGTTGGCCAGTGGTCAGGAAATTCAGGTTCATGGGGCGGGGCGGACGGATTCCGGCGTTCATGCTTTTGGGCAAGTGGTGCATTTTGATTTACCGGGGAAACGGGATGTGGAAAAATTGCGTTTTGCCTTGGATACACAGAGTGCAGAGGATATTGCTGTGCGGTCGGTGGAGTTGGTGCCAGACGATTTTCATGCGCGCTATTGGCCTCATCATAAAACCTATGAATTCTTGGTAGACTATGGTCGGCCTAAGAATCCGCTCCTGCGCTATCAAGCGACACCTTTCCCTTATCCGTTGGACTTCGAAAAAATGAGTCAAGCTCTGCAATTTTTTTTAGGGACACATGATTTTACGGGTTTTACGGCATCAGGGACGTCTGTTGAAAATAAGGTTCGAACGATTACCGCTGTGAATTTAGAAGTGGATGAAGCACAGCACTTGCTTCGCTTGACCTTTTCCGGGAACGGTTTTCTCTATAAGCAGATTCGGAATATGGTTGGCACCTTGCTTAAGATTGGCAATGGTCGTATGCCAGTAGAGCAGATTCCTTTGATTCTAGAGAAGCAGGATCGCCAGCTGGCTGGCCCAACCGCAGCCCCTCAGGGCCTCTATCTCAAGGAGATTTTATATGACCAAGATCTTAACCATAGCCGGTAGTGATATCTTTTCAGGTGGTGGCTTGCAAGCTGATTTAGCGACCATTACTCAGATTGGTGCGAAGGGCTTTGTAGCCGTGACTTGCGTGACGGCGTTAGTAGCAGATGAATTCCAAGTTCAGCCGCTAACTCCTCTCCAGTTGGAACAGCAACTAATGAGTCTTGTGGATGTACCTTTTGCGGCCATCAAAATTGGTCTTTTACCAAGTCCAGAGCATGCTTATGTGGTCTATCATTGGCTTAAAGGGAGACAGCGGGTGCCGATTGTTTTTGATCCTGTTTTGGTTTTAAAAGAAAATAAGGATCAAGTTTTGGGACAGTGGGCTAAGGTGTTTCAAAAAATAGCGGCCCTAAGCCAAATCATGACTCCCAATCTTCGAGAAGCCGAGTTGCTTTTGGGACGTGATTTGCGTGATCAGGCTGACCTACAAGCAGGGGCTGAGGAATTATCTCGTCAATTCGGGACAGCGGTTTATCTCAAAGGGGGATCCCGATTACCGGGACCTGTAGCGCTTGATTTTGTCTGGACCGGCCAGTCAGGCTTTTATCTCGAAACGCCTCAAGAGCAAGGAACGATTAACGGTAGTGGCTGTGTATTGGCTTCGAGTCTGACCACCTACCTGGGACAGGGGCAGGATGTGGTCAATGCCAGTCATCTAGCCAAGCAGTTTGTGACAGCAGCCATAGAGGCTGCAGATGAATGGGGGGTTAGTCCGTATGCAATCAAATAATATAAAGTACTGGAGTCAGACAGCTGTTTTTATAGCAGCAACCGTTGTATTGGGCTACATTAAGTTGCCCACTGCCACAGGTTTTGTCTCTTTGTTAGATGTGGGAGTTTATACGGCAGCCTTTTATTTGGGCGGTCGTCAAGGGGCTTTAGTTGGCGGTTTGGGAGGATTTCTCTTGGATCTTTTGCTGGGCTATCCTCAGTGGAGCTTGTTTAGTCTCTTGGCTCATGGAGGTCAGGGACGTTTGGCACAAGGCGTTCTTCCTTCACGCTGGCTATCTGGTTTGGTTTCAAGTTTATTTATGGTAGCTATTTATGCAGGAGCCTCTAGTTTAATGTACGGAGTAGCCGCAGCTATTCCAGAAATCCTTCCGAACTTTATCCAGAGTTTCTTAGGTTTTCTACTAGCTCAAGTCTTGGTTCAGCTTTTAAGGAGGAGACATGTCTGATTTAGAGGAACTAAAAATTGATGTTGTAGCTCTAGCGAAGGAGTTGATTGAACGCGCTCAGGCATCTGCGGATTCAGTATTTGTACTAGGGCTATCAACCAGTGAAGTAGTTGGTGGTTTTATTGGTCGTAATTCTAGTCTGGAGGTTGGGCAGGCCTTGGTTTCAGCTCTCTATCATTTTCTGAAAGAGCAGGGGATTTTTCTAGCCGTTCAGGGCTGTGAGCATATCAATCGAGCTTTAGTAGTGGAACGTTCTTTGGCACAAGCTCGAGGTTGGGAGATTGTTCAAGTCATTCCGACTCCGCATGCTGGTGGTAGTGGACAAGTGGCAGCGATGCAAGTTCTGGAGGACCCAGTGGTTGTGGAATTTGTTACCGCTGATCTAGGGATGGACATTGGTGATACAGCGATTGGCATGCATGTCAAACATGTCCAAGTACCTGTTCGTCTAGCGAAACGTGAATTGGGAGGAGCTCATGTGACTGCTTTAGCCAGCCGTCCCAAACTGATTGGAGGAGCTCGGGCAGAATATGCCCCAGACCCTATTCGGAAATTTTAGAAAGCCCTCTAAAATCATTGAAGTTGCTGACGACTTGTGATAAAATGATACAGATTAAAGATTTTAAGGAGTAGACAGCATGTCTGTGAAATTTGAAAACAAAGAAACAAACCGTGGATTGCTTACATTCACAATCGCTCAAGATGTGATTAAGCCTGAGTTGGATCGTACATTTAACCGTGTGAAAGGTTCTTTGAATGTTCCAGGTTTCCGTAAAGGTCACCTTCCACGTGCGGTTTTCAACCAACGTTTTGGTGAAGAATCTCTTTACCAAGATACCTTGAATGCTCTTTTGCCAGCAGCTTATGAAGCAGCTGTTAAGGAAGCAGGAGTTGAGGTTGTTGCACAACCTGAATTTGATATTGTTTCAATGGAAAAAGGTCAAGATTGGACAATTTCTGCATCTGTTGTGACAAAACCAGAAGTAAAATTGGGTGATTATAAAAACCTAGAAGTATCTGTGACTGTCGATAAAGAAGTATCAGTAGAAGAAGTAGATGCACGTATCGAGCGCGAGCGCAACAACTTGGCAGAATTGGTTATCAAAGAAGATGCAGCTGTTGAAGGAGATACAGTAGTTATCGACTTTGTAGGTTCTGTTGACGGTGTTGAGTTTGACGGTGGTAAAGGTGAAAACTACCCACTTGAACTTGGTAGTGGATCTTTCATCCCAGGTTTTGAAGAGCAATTGGTTGGTGCAAAACCAGGTGAAACTGTGACCGTTGAAGTTACTTTCCCAGAAGATTATCAAGCGGCAGATTTGGCAGGTAAAGCTGCTAAATTTGAAACAACTGTTCATGAAGTAAAAGGTAAAGAAGTACCTGCACTTGATGATGAACTTGCAAAAGACATTGATGAAGAAGTTGAAACTCTTGCTGAATTGAAAGAAAAATACAGCAAAGAGATGGCAGCAGCCAAAGAAGAAGCTTACCAAGAAGCTGTTGAAACAGCAGCTATTGAAAAAGCTGTAGACAATGCTGAAATTGTAGACCTTCCATCAGAAATGGTTCATGAAGAAGTCCATCGTTCTGTGAATGAATTCCTTGGAAATATGCAACGTCAAGGTATTTCACCAGAAATGTACTTCCAAATCACTGGTACAACTCAAGACGACTTGCATAAGCAATACGAAGCTGAAGCAGAAAGCCGTACAAAAACAAACCTTGTAATCGAAGCTATTGCGAAAGCAGAAGGATTCGATGCAAGTGACGATGAAATCAATCAAGAAATCGAAGACTTGGCAGCAGCTTACAATATGGAAGTAGAGCAAGTGCGTAGCCTCCTTTCAGCAGATATGTTGAAACATGATATTACTGTTAAAAAAGCAGTTGAATTGATTACTTCAACAGCTACAGTAAAATAAGGAGTGGCCTAACTCTAAATTTTCAAAAATTTAGACAGTAGTCTTTTGCTCTGAAGGTAGCTTGAGAGCTATTCGAGTGGTATCATGAACGAAACATGGTTCATGTCAACGTTGATGAGGTGTTCTTCGGAGCCAGTTGGCGAACGAAGACACCAATCAGCTACTGCTAAGGTTAATGAATAAAGAGGATTGGAATTTCTATTCCACATCCTGAAAAGGGACTGGCCAGGTGTCCAGCCTCTTTTCTTTTTTGACGAATCCTTAAAAATAGCGTACAATAAAGAGAATGACAAAAAAGGAGAACGACTTTGGAATTAGAAGTATTTGCTGGACAGGAAAAAAGTGAACTTTCCATGATCGAAGTGGCACGTGCCATTTTAGAAGGTCGTGGACGGGATCACGAAATGTACTTTAGTGATCTAGTCAATGAAATTCAAGAGTATTTGGAGAAAAGCAATAGCGAGATTCGCGAAGCTCTTCCTCTTTTTTACACAGAATTAAACGTCGATGGTAGCTTTATCTCTCTCGGTGAAAACAAATGGGGTCTCCGTTCTTGGTACGCTGTGGATGAAGTTGATGAGGAAATCATCGCCTTGGAAGAAAATGACGATGAGGAAGCACCTAAAAAACGCAAGAAGAAACGCGTTAATGCCTTTATCGCTAGTGATAGCGATACCATCGATTACAGCGATGATGATCCAGAAGATGAAGATAACTACGCTGAAGATGAGGATTCTATGAGCTATGATGACGAGAATCCAGATGATGAGAAGAATGAAGCGGAAGCTTATGACGCTGAAATCAACGAAATAGCTCCAGAAGAGTTAGCTGAGGATGTTGAGGTCGGTGAAGCAGACGATGAGGATGATGACGTGGAGGACTAATCCTCTCTTTCCGTTTGGATTTTTTTCAAGCACCATGCGCCCTCATTCTCTTCGAATTGGGAAGAACTGATCTCGTATGAGTGAGCGAGGGGAGTGAATGATTGGAATCACTCCCTGTTTTAATTGAAGGAGTAATCATGACAACAAAGTATATTTTTGTAACAGGTGGTGTAGTCAGCTCAATCGGAAAAGGGATTGTAGCAGCTAGCTTGGGCCGTCTTTTGAAGAATCGTGGGCTTAAAGTAACCATTCAGAAATTTGACCCGTATATCAATATTGATCCAGGTACAATGAGTCCTTATCAACACGGTGAAGTGTTTGTGACGGATGATGGTGCAGAAACAGACTTGGATTTGGGACACTATGAACGTTTTATCGATATTAACTTGAATAAATATTCCAATGTCACGACTGGTAAAATTTACAGTGAAGTTCTTCGGAAGGAGCGTCGTGGTGAGTATTTGGGTGCAACTGTTCAAGTTATCCCGCATATCACAGATGCCTTGAAAGAAAAAATTAAACGTGCTGCTTTGACCACGGATTCTGATGTCATTATCACAGAGGTCGGTGGAACAGTTGGAGACATTGAGAGTTTGCCTTTCCTTGAGGCCCTTCGTCAAATGAAAGCAGACGTTGGCTCAGATAATGTAATGTATATTCATACAACCCTTCTTCCTTATTTGAAAGCTGCAGGGGAAATGAAAACTAAACCAACCCAGCATTCGGTTAAAGAATTGCGTGGTTTAGGGATTCAGCCAAATATGCTGGTTATCCGTACAGAAGAACCAGTTAGTCAAGGAATTAAGAATAAGCTGGCTCAATTCTGTGATGTACAGCCAGAAGCTGTTATTGAATCCTTGGATGTGGAGCATCTGTACCAAATTCCGCTCAATCTTCAAGCTCAAAACATGGATCAGATTGTCTGTGACCATTTGAAGATTGATGCGCCAGCAGCAGATATGACAGAATGGTCTGCCATGGTTGATAAGGTTATGAACTTGAAGAAACAAGTCAACATTGCCCTTGTTGGGAAATATGTTGAACTTCAAGATGCCTATATCTCTGTTGTAGAGGCCTTGAAGCATGCTGGTTATTCAAATGATGCAGAAGTGAAAATTGACTGGATCAACGCGAACGATGTGACCGCAGAAAATGTTGAAGAACTACTATCCGCAGCAGACGGAATTATTGTTCCTGGAGGTTTTGGTCAGCGTGGTACGGAAGGGAAGATTCAGACGATTCGCTATGCGCGTGAGCATGACGTACCAATGCTTGGTGTCTGCTTGGGTATGCAGTTGACTTGTGTGGAATATGCTCGTCACGTTTTGAACATGTCTGATGCCAACTCTGCAGAATTGAATCCAGAAACTAAATATCCAGTTATCGATTTGATGCGTGATCAGGTGGATGTTGAAGACATGGGAGGAACTCTTCGTCTTGGTCTTTATCCAGCTAAACTGAAACCAGGTAGTCGCGCCGCTGCAGCTTATGACAATCAAGAAGTGGTACAACGCCGTCATCGTCATCGCTATGAGTTTAACAATACCTATCGTAAAGAATTTGAAGATGCAGGTTTTGTCTTTTCGGGTGTGTCACCCGACAACCGTCTAGCTGAGATCGTTGAATTGGCAGATAAAAAATTCTTTGTTGCCTGCCAGTACCATCCTGAACTCTCTAGCCGTCCGAATCGTCCAGATGGGCTCTACCGAGCTTTTGTGACTGCGGCTGTGGAGAACGCAAAATAATACAAGACAAAAATCAAATTGAACCAAGACTACGACTTTCTTTCTGAGGTTCATTGTTGATTATTAGCGAGTACAACATGTAAAAGGGCTGGTTGCTTTGTCAACTAGTCCTTTCAGATTGGAGAAAATATGATTCGGGAAGTATCTTTAGAAAAAGCCCATCGGATTCTTGCCTTATCGTCTGTGACCTTTGTATCCAGTGCCACCGAAGAGGATAAAAATATTATGCCTGCTGGTTGGGTGGGGACAGTTGCTACGGATATTCTTAGTTTGGTTATGGATTCTGGGAATTATACACGGCGGATCATGGAGAAAAGTGGCTATTTTATTTTACAAATTCCACGTGCAGCTCAAGCCGATTTAATCATTGAGCTGGCTAAAAGCCGCCATGTCCATGAGGATAAATTAGAGAAATTGTCTTTCTTTGATCCAAGTGGTCAGGGATACCCTTTACTGGAAGATTGCTTGGCTTGGATTGTCTGTGAAATTATTCCTGAGGTACGCAATCAGACCGTTTACGATCTCTTTTTGGGACGTATTGTAGCTGCTTGGGCGGATGATTCTGTGTTTTATGATGGACGTTGGCAACTAGACCATGTGGAACCGGAGAATCGTCCAGTTCACTATGTATCTGGTGGCCAGTTCTATCAAACCGGTAGTGGTTTTCAATTAGCAGACCCTTTTAAGTAGGGGGAAATAAGTAAGGAGGCTGGGCTTAAGGACCAGCCTCTTATTTTTAGTTAGAGAAGATTCTTTGACTCAGTGCTTGCTTGAGTATCCATTGTAGAGTTTGCGAAGCGGATTACAATCGTTTGTATTGTCCGTTTCTAATTTACTCCAATCAACAGGGTATGGGAAAGACATTTTTAGCTTATAGTTTGCAATATGAACTGGTAACGAACAAGATGGTGTAAAAGAGTTCATTCTCACTTCCTTTTTTCCAGTTAAGTTAGGCTGATTTTGCACGATTCTTTTTTCCTTGCAATTTTTCAAAAAAATTCTCAAAAAGCTCTTGCTAATTTTCTGAAAATTATGTAGAATAGACAAAAATATTCAGAATTCTCTGAAATGTGTAGGAGGTCTTTATGACAGAATCGAAACAACCTATGACTGGCTGGGCATTTATCAATGCTGTATTAACGGGAGCAGCCTTGTCTGTTATCGTGGCCCTCATTCCTAATGCAGTTCTTAGTGAGATTTTTAAATATCTGATTAGTAATGGTTGGACAGGCCTCCAAACACTGGCGGATGCTGCGAGGGTTTTCCAATATGGACTTCCCTTAATGGCAGGTGTTTTAATTGCTTTACAATTTCAGTTGAATCCAATGCAGTCTGTTACAGTGGGTGGGGCAGCCTTTCTCGGATCAGGGGCTTGGAAAATTGTTCCGGTTGATGGTGTTCCGACTACGCAATTGGTTAGCGTTGGAGTTATGTTGAATACGATGATTACAGCCGCTATTGCCGTTTGGTTGATCCAACTTCTTGGAGATCGGTTAGGCTCCATGAGCTTGATTTTGTTGCCAATTCTTGTTGGTCTTGGAGCTGGCTACCTTGGCTTGCTAACCCTTCCCTATGTTAGTGCTGGTACACAAGCAATTGGTGATGTGATCAACAGCTTTACAGAACTTGCCCCATTGTCGATGAGTATCCTCATCGGTATGTGTTTCGCACTTTTTATCGTTTCACCGCTTTCTACGGTTGCTCTTTCCATCACAATTGGTTTGGAAGGAGTTGCAGCGGGAGCCTCTGCTATGGGAGTTGCGGCTACAACAGCTGTTTTGGTCATGGCTTCTCTGAAAGTTAACCGACCAGGTGTGACCTTGGCGATTGCCTTGGGGTCTATGAAGATGATGATGCCCAACTTTTTCCGTCGGCCTATTATGGGCTTAGCCTTTTTGGCAAATGCAGCGGTATGTGCGATTCCGGTAGCTCTTTTCAATGTTTCTGGAACAGCTGCTTCAGGTGGGTTTGGTCTGGTTGGCTTGGTTGGGCCGATGGCTTCACTTCCAGGTCTTGGTCTTCCTATGATGCTCTTTGTTTGGATTGTGATTCCGTTTACGAGTGCTTTCGTGATTGACTGGTTGTTGAACAAAACATTAACAGCTTATACACCAGAAATGTATTATTTCGACGTGAATCGTTAGAAGGAGAGAAGAATGAATAAAGTAACACCCGAAACAATGGATTGGAATAACCTTGGTTTTAACTATATCGATACGGGCAAACGCTATCGCTCTTATTATAAGGATGGAGCCTGGTCTGAAGGTGGTATCGAGACGGAAAAAATGGTGACGATTAGTGAAGCATCGAATGTATTACATTATGGTCAAACTTGTTTTGAAGGCTTAAAAGCGTATCGCACCAAAGAAGGGGATATCCAGCTCTTTCGTCCCGATGAAAATGCGAAGCGAATGAGACGGTCTGCAGAAAAATTACTAATGCCTGCTTTTCCAGAGGATAAATTTGTAGAGGCGGTTCATGAGGTGGTTGCTGCGAATGCGGACTGGGTTCCACCATACGGAACAGGTGCTTCACTCTATATTCGTCCTGTTATGTTCGGAATTGGGGATGCTATCGGAGTTGTTCCGGCTAGTGAATATATCTTCTCTATTTTTGTAATGCCTGTAGGTCCTTACTTTAAGGGGGGGGTGCAGCCGGGGAACTTTGTGATTAGTGATTATGACCGAGCTGCGCCAAGAGGCACAGGATCTCAAAAAGTTGCTGGGAACTATGCAGCCAGTCTCCAGCCAGGAATGTTGGCTAAAAAAGCAGGCTATGCAGATGCAATCTATCTGGATCCTGAAACTCATACTAAAATTGAGGAGGTTGGAGCAGCGAATTTCTTTGGAATTACAGCTGATAATCACTTGGTGACGCCACAGTCTCCATCCATTCTTCCATCTATTACCAAATACTCCATCCTTTACCTAGCGGAGCACCGTTTCGGAATGACAGTAGAAGAAGGAGATGTTTATGTTGATCAGTTAGATCGCTTTGTGGAAGCGGGTGCTTGTGGTACGGCTGCAGTTATTACCCCTATCGGAAGTATTACCGCTGGAGAAACAGTTTATCGTTTTACGGAGGGAGATCAAGCCGGGCCAAAAATCAAAGCTCTCTATGATGAATTAGTAGGAATTCAATACGGAGATCGACCAGCTCCAGAAGGTTGGGTCAAAAAAGTGAAAATTTCGTAACTTTTTTTCAAAAAACAATTGACAAGCTATCCCATGACTGGTATACTAATTAAGTATTCAAGCGGGGATGGCGGAATTGGCAGACGCGCAGGACTAAGGATCCTGTGACCGCTTTAGGTCGTGAGGGTTCAAGTCCCTCTCTCCGCAAAGTAGCTAACCGAAAGGTTAGCTTTTTTTCATAGCAAAATGCGAATAGGGCTAGAATTTTGCTAATAAACGTGATAAAATAAACAATGTATTGGGGGTTCCCCAAAAAAATTAGAGGAGGCCGTTTACATGGCAATCGTTTCAGCAGAAAAATTTGTTCAAGCAGCTCGCGATAATGGTTACGCAGTTGGTGGTTTTAATACAAACAACCTTGAGTGGACTCAAGCTATCTTGCGTGCAGCGGAAGCAAAACAAGCTCCAGTATTGATTCAAACATCAATGGGAGCAGCAAAATATATGGGTGGTTACAAATTGGCTAAAAACATGATTGAAAATCTTGTTGAGTCAATGGGAATTACTGTTCCAGTGGCAATCCACCTTGACCACGGTCACTACGAAGACGTTCTTGAATGTATCGAAGTTGGTTACACTTCAGTAATGTTTGATGGTTCACACCTTCCAATCGAAGAAAACCTTGAAAAAGCTCGTGAAGTTGTTAAATTGGCTCACGCTAAAGGAATCTCTGTAGAAGCAGAAGTTGGAACTATCGGTGGTGAAGAAGATGGTATCATCGGTAAAGGTGAATTGGCACCAATCGAAGATGCGAAAGCTATGGTTGAAACTGGTATCGACTTCTTGGCAGCTGGTATCGGTAATATCCACGGTCCATATCCAGAAAACTGGGAAGGTCTTGCATTGGATCACTTAGAAAAATTGGCAGAAGCTGTACCAGGTTTCCCAATCGTTCTTCATGGTGGTTCAGGTATTCCTGATGATCAAGTTGTTGCAGCTATCAAACTTGGTGTTGCAAAAATCAACGTGAACACTGAATCACAAATCGCCTTCTCAAACGCTACTCGTGAATTTGCACGTAACTACGATGCAAACGAAGCTGAGTACGACAAGAAAAAACTCTTCGACCCACGTAAATTCTTGGCAGACGGTATCAAAGCTGTCCAAGGTGCAGTTGAAGAACGTATCGACGTATTCGGTTCAGCTAACAAAGCTTAATCGAATCGTTAAGAGACCTTCCCACGGGAGGGTCTTTTCTTTTTATTCGAAAAAAGAAAAGGATAAAATTTTTAAATTTGTAATCTTTGCCGTTTACAAATTTTATAAGATGATGAAAAGAGGTTAGGTGAAAGGTCTTCTAAATAGAAAACAGCTTAGAATTACGTCATTAGAAACGTTGATTCTAAGCTGTTTTTATCTATTCAAACTTCAAGCGAAGCCAGAAATTGTTCGTTGTTGCCCAGTCTCTTCTAGTTTTTATTTCAGCTTTCGGTAGATTTGGTAAGAATCCCAGATGTCATAGATCAGACAGAGATTGACGAGGATGCTAAGGATAACTTTGGGCGAGAAGTGTGAGACTTGGTTGAGGAAAAAGCTGAAATAGATGATTAAGCGCAGGACTAGAAAGAGTTTGTGTTGATATTTTTTCATAGATCCCTCCACACAGATATTTTCAATCTTAGAGTAAATTTTTTTGTAAAAAAAAGTAACCATAGATAAAGAAGATGTATTAAAGAAGCATGGGGGTAACAATATCATTCGTTAGTTTGAAAGGAGTGGTTAATTTATTCAAGGCTGGTAAGTTTGAAGCAGCAGCAGCTAAATTGGCTGCTACAACTGCTGGAAGAATTGCTGGTGTCGCGGCATTAGTCGCATTTCTAGCAACTTGTGGAGCAGAGACTGTTTCTAAATAGTAACTTTATGTTTAGGGATGAGAAGTTTGATTTAGGTATAAAGTAACTGTGATAGTCAAAAAGACTGGGTAGCTCCATGAGGGTGTTGAGTTCTCATGGGGCTTGCCCAGCTTTTTTTATTAGTCTAGTAGGATAAGACCATCTTCAATTCGGAAAGGTTCTTGGATATTGATATGGTCATAGAACATAACTCCATTTATATGGTCGATTTCATGTTGAACCACAATGGAATTGTAGCCTTTGAGTTTAATGCGGTGTTTTTCACCGTTTTTATCAAAATATTCGACCGTAATGCGGGAGTGGCGGACTACATATCCGGGCTTGTCCTCATCTACCGATAAACAACCTTCACCTTCTTTGAGGGCTGCTTGTTGGACAGAATGGGATACAATTTTGGGGTTGTAAAGCACTTCCCGCATGCTATAGGCTTCTTTGGGTGGTTGCCCATCTTCAGATTCAGGATTTGGTACCAGAACAGCAATGATGCGTTTAGAGATATCTACTTGAGGTGCAGCCAGTCCGACACCGCCGCGGAGTCCCATTTTTTCAGCCATGACAGGATCCTGGGAATTTTTCAGGAAACCGAGCATCTTTTCGCCCAAGATGATTTCTTCATCGCTGAGAGGGAAGGTTACTTCTTCCGCTTTTAAGCGGAGGGTGGGATGGCCATCGCGAATGATGTCATCCATATCAATCAAGTGTGATGCACGAGTTAATCGTTTTATTGCAGACATGCGATTCTCCTTTTTCTTCTCGTTCTACTATATCACAATTGGCCTTTATTTTTTGAAAAAATTAGTTAGGTTTTTTAGTGCGATGTTTTCCATGATTTTTCCAAGCTTGATAGCTTTCCCAAATATCAAATAGAAGGCAAAGGCTGGCGATTAGGTAGAGCACAGTTTGAAAGTCTATGGATAGTCCCCAGTGACTGAGAAACAAACTGCCATAGACGACTATCCTAATCAGTCTAAAGTAAGTTTGTTCAAATTTTTTCAAATTATTTTCCTCCTTATTATTAGTCTATCCCTTTTGAGCTAGAAAGGCGAATAAAAAGTGGAAAGTTTTTCAAATTAATTTGTGAAAGTAGTTTTAAGATCATGTGGAGTTGGAGAGTCGAAGTAAAAGAGTTTCTAATAAGAGCTATTTTTAAAAATAAAAAGCGAATAAAAAGATAAAGGAGGGAACGATGGAACAGAAGAAATGGGTTGTTTGGGAGCAAGTCGACAATCGGGAACGAAGCCTTCTTTTGAAAGAGACTCCCACGCAAGAGGCTAGGATTTATGTTTGCTATTTGCGGGAGCAGTGGGCAGAATTACCGGCTGATCTCGGGCAAGAGTTGGCAATTTTTTTGGCTAGCATGCATTATCAATTGGAACTAGAGTTACTCCAGCTGGAGGAAGCGGGTGAACAAGGTGGTTCAACCTACCAAGAGTTAATCGATTTTTACCAAATATCGGGATTTCTAGCTGGATTGGAGGGTGTGGATGAGGAAACTTAGATGGGGGATGCAGCTATTAATTTTGGTATTGGCTAGTATGTGCCTCTTTTTTAGTTACCGTGCTCAATCTTACCAAGCTCTGCCTGGGAGCATGCGGCAAGATTTGGTCCGAGCGGAAGTTATTCAAGATCGTCGGAGTTTGCAGCAGGGAGCAGTGGATGGACTGCTCTTGTATCATTCTAAGAGTCCGAGCAGTGTGGAAGCCCAATTGGAACTGGAACAGTTGCTCAAGGATTTTCGAAAAAGCGTTCGGACTGTCGATTTAGCGTATGAATTTATGCCAGAAGTTTTGGAGAATTATCGAACCATTTATTATATAGGTGAAGATCTGCTTCAAAAAGAGGAACTTCAGGAACCCTTGAAGACTTGGGTGGAGATGGGTGGTCATCTCTATATTGGGATGCCTCAGGCTAGTGAAGCAGGATCCAGTTTCCAAAAATGGTTGGGAGTTTCATCTGAGATAACTGGAAATCAAGTTGTTTCTTCTATCAGTGTGGAGAGAGATCTGATGATTGGAGGTTCTGGTCCTTTTGTCATATCGCATCCTTTTGATTCTGCTTGGGATGTTATCTTAGAGACTAACTGTCGGGTACCTGTTTGGGATACTGAAACCAAGACTCCTTTGGTTTGGCTCAAGGAAGCAGGGGAGGGGCAGATAGTAGTTATGAATCTCGGAATTTATGACAAGGTTTATCGAGCTATCTACAGTTTAGGTTTGTCATTGATGGATCCGGTTTTTCTGTATCCCGTTATTAATGCGGGTGTTGTTTATTTGGATGATTTTCCAGCTCCTTTCAGTGAAGAGGAGAAGGTTCAGCTTTCAACCAGTCATCAAGTTCCCTTCCATCAGTTTGTCGGACAGACTTGGTGGCCGGCCATGCAAGCTTTAGGAAAGGATTTGCATCTGACTTATACAGGAGCTTTGGTGGCTAGTTACGAAGAGCAGGTGAGTTCCCCTTTTCCTTTGATTTTACCTGAGCTTGGAACTTTGGAACTGGGACGAGCCCTTTTAGAGCAAGGGGGAGAGTTGGCCTATCATGGCTATAATCATCAACCTTTTCAGCTCCATAGCTGGGAGCAAGCAGACGTCAGAACTTATCGTCCTTGGACTCAGGAACGAGCTATTCACGATTCTTTGCGAAGCTTGGAAAAGCTGGTAGAAACTTATTATGGAGGACAAAAACCAGCGATTTATGTTCCACCGTCTAATATCTTAAGTCAGGAGGGACGTAGTATTCTAGCTACAGCTCTCCCGAATTTAAAAGGGATTGCTGCTACCTATTTTCCAGGTGATGGAGCCTATGCTCAGGAATTTGATTTGGGATTGGACGGATTGCTTAATTTACCGCGTCTGGTTTCGGGGATGGACTGGGACGATTTTGACCGTCTAGCAGTCTTTTCGGAACTTAATACGCATTTTGTGCATAGCCAATTTATTCATCCCGATGATGTCTTGGATAACCGTCGCAATCATGGTAAGACTTGGGAGGAACTTCTGGAGTCTTACCGCTCTTCTATGCAAGCTTTGCAGAGGGCTGTGCCCGATCTGAATTTTGTAAAAGCTAGTCGTTTTGTAGATAAGGTTAGTGCTTTTTTGAATGTGTCCCTTCAAGTGGAGGAGGGGAGCGATTTTTTGGAAATGAGGCTGAGTCATATTCAAGGGAGTTGTTCATTTCTTCTTCGTCAAAATAAGGGGAAGAATCTGCGCGTGACGGGCGGCAACATCAAACGGGTAGCGAAAGATCTCTATCTATTGGAGACAGATCAAGAGAAGGTGAGGATTGAATGGGATCAGTAAGCAAGAATACCAAGCCAGTGATTGCTTTGGTAGTAGAGGGTGCCTATCCTTATCGGAGAGGAGGCTTATCTAATTGGATTCAGGATTTTATTAAAGGGATGGAGGCCTATTCTTTTTACCTGATAACGATTGTTGATCGTCGGGAAACTTGTGGAAGCTGGGTCTATGAGTTGCCTCAAAATATCATTGGATCACAAGAATTGGTTTTGGAGGGAATGTTCTTGGAAGAGGAGGAGGTCGGTTGGGGGTTAAGTTCTAACCCGGAGCAGTGGTTGGTGGAGCTGATGGACTTAGAAACGTCTTCTTTGACAAGTACCCGGAAAGCTCTGCAAAGCCCTCGAGTGTTTAGCGATCTTTTCCAATGGATTAAATACACTTATCCCAATGCAGCTTTCATTCCTCTCTATCGTCAATTACAGGCTCTCTTTGGGAATCTCTTGGATTTGCTGGCCCAGATAATTCTGCCAGAGCATCTTCATTGTATTCATGCTCTATCAACTGGTTATGCCGGTTATCTAGCTGCTTACTTGTCAAGAAAACTTCGTTGTCCGTTTATTTTGTCAGAACATGGTTTGTATCTTTTGGAAAAAGAAGAGGTACTTAGTCGCTCGAGTCAACTGTCTCTAGCTCAAAAGGACAGTATCCGTTGGTTCTTTGGGGAGATGTCTCGGATATCCTATGGGCAAGCTAGGACGGTAACAACTCTCTTCAAGGAAGCACAAAAACACCAAGTGCAATTGGGGTGCCCTGCAAGCAAGTGTCAGGTTGTGCCCAATGGTCTGATTTGGAAAGATTGGCGGGAAGTTCAACGACAAACAGATAATCAAAAACTTCAGATTGGAGCTATTCTTCGCTGGACCCCACTGAAGAATGTACTGGAACTTCTTTTTATTCATGCGAATCTTTGTCATAAAGGCTATCCAGTCACCTTGGTTATCTTGGGAGCGCCTGACGACATCACCTACTGGGAAGTCTGTCAGGCGGCTATTCTTCGTTGGCGTATTCCCAGAGTCGAAATCCAGGGTCATTGTTGTGTTCAGGACTATCTTGTTCACTGGACTTGTTTAGTCCTCCCTTCTTTGTCAGAGGGGCAGCCTTTGGCTTTATTAGAGGCTATGGCTGCAGGGATTCCTTGTGTTGCCAGTGATGTAGGCTCCTGTCATCAACTTTTATGTCAGGATTTAGAAGGCAGGGTGCCAGCAGGCATCTGTGTCAGACCGGGTGATCGTGAAGGCTTTGTGCAGGCCTTAATGCAGATTCTGGACAATCCGGAATTGGGGGTTCAAATGGGGCAGGCAGGTCGGCGTCGGGTGCAAGATTTTTATCAGCAGGAGCAGGTTCTTGCAGCCTATCAGAGAATCTATGAGGTGGATTAAGTATGTGGAAAGTCTATCGCCAGTGTCTCCGATCTTTGCAGCTGTTACTAGCACTGTATGGCAGTTTTCTTCTGTTTCCTTTATTTTTAGTGATTTTTAGTCTGCTGAAAACAGGGTTAGGTTTGGATCAGGTGGGGAATCTGATTTCTCTCTTACCTTTCTTAAGTTATGGGTTTTTAGGAGTCTTTTTGGCTCAAAATTTAATTCGTCCGTGGATCATTTCCGCGAGGGAATTTTGGTTTTGGCCGATTCTCTTGGGTTTAGCTGGACTGCAATCCTTGGTCTTGATAGCCTACCTTTTTTATACGGATAGTATTCATACAGGGACAGTATTAGTGGTGCTTTTGTTGGCGGCAGCTCTATCGGCTCAGATTTTGCGGGAGCGTTTGGGAGTCAGATTGGATGTGGGGCGGTATTGTCGGCATTTGTTGGTGCTTTTTGGCTTGATACTGTTATTCTCTTTTTTAATGAGTCAATTAAAACTTGGCTTTTCGTTGATTTTGGGACTTGCCCTACTCTTTTTATTGGATGCTTTCCTTTTATGGGGACAGATGGAAAACGCGACGGAAACTGGTTCCCCTATGCAATCGAATCAGGTCTGGTTAGGTCTCCTTTTTTATGCTGCTATTCTATTACCCTTGGTCGTCGTTTATAGCTCTCCCTTGGGCAAACCTGTTGGTCCTTATTTGCGATTAGCTCCAGCATATGACCGGGGTGTTCTAATATCTTTGTGTTTCTATCTCTTGTTTAGTGCTCAGTGGTTAGGAGTTAGGGAGACTTACTTGACTCCGGCTTGGCAGGAATTTGTCCATGGATTGAATGGTTCTGCGTCAGGAAAGCAGTTAGAAGCCTATGAGGGGCTTTGTCAGAGACGTATGGATACCTTTCTTTTCTGCTGGTTGTTAGAATTTTTGTTGCTTCTAGTGGGATTGTTTGCTTATTCTTGGTTCCAGCCTTTGACTTGGAGCAATTATTATGTTGCTTTGTTACTGCCGGCTTACTGCTTGCTACAATTACTGCAAGTTTTTCAATCCCTTTTTCAAGACTTGCTCCAATTTGATTCGGTCTGGCGATTGGCTTGCTACTTTTTAGGGGTTAATCTGGTTTTTGCGATTGTTTCTGTGTGGGCAGGTGTTTTCTATTTTGGTTTGGGCTTTTTAGTGAGTTCAGCTTTATCTGTGGCTTTGGCATATCGACAGTATGAAGGACTCAGAGGTCAGTGGCTTTATGTGATTGTTTCTTATTATGACTAGGCGTGTTATAATTTGAGCAAGGAGGTGCTGGCATGCGTTTGGATCGGTATTTGGTAGAAGTAGGCCTCGGTTCTCGTTCGGAAGTCAAACAGATAGTGAAGAAGGGGCTGATTAAAGTCAATGGTCAGGTTGAAAAAAGTGCGAAGACCCACATCCGGGAAGGGGAAGATCAGATTCACTATCAAGATCAGGAATTGACTTATCAAACTTTTTACTATTGGATGCTCAACAAACCAGCCGGTGTCCTTTCTGCGACCCAAGATAGTTCTGGTAAAACAGTTTTGGATTTATTGGAAGCGGAAGACTGGCGCAAGGATTTATTTCCAGTAGGGCGTTTAGATAAGGATACAGAAGGACTTTTGCTCTTAACCAATAATGGTCCTCTAGCACATGCTATGTTGTCGCCGAAGCGGCATGTAACCAAGGTTTATCGGGCCTTGATTGCGGGTGAAATGACCGTAGAAGACCAAGAGCGTTTTGCAGAAGGCATTCACTTTAAGGACTTCACCAGTCAACCCGCAGAATTGGAAATTTTGCAGGTTGGTCAGGGACATTCGGAAGTGTTGATTCGTATTCAGGAAGGGAAATTCCATCAGGTTAAACGAATGGTTGCAGCCTGCGGAAAGGAAGTGACCTATTTGGAGCGACTATCTATGGGAGCATTGCAGCTAGATCCGAATTTGGAGAGAGGGGCTTATCGTCCTCTTAAACAAGAGGAATTAGCTCTTTTAGAAGAGTTTCAGTTGCCTTTGTAAGGACTGTTTTTAGTTGACAAAAGGGAATGGCCTTGGTAGAATGAGAATATCCGTAAGGATAAAGACCCTTTCTTGGTGGTGGGCTTGCCAGTCCCTCGCACTCGGATGGGGAAGAAAGAAGGAGAAAAAAATGGCAATCTCAAAAGAGAAGAAAAATGAAATTATTGCACAATATGCGCGTCACGAAGGTGATACAGGTTCAGTGGAAGTTCAAGTTGCAGTATTGACTTGGGAAATCAACCACTTGAATGAGCACATCAAAGTGCACAAAAAAGACCACGCTACTTACCGTGGTTTGATGAAAAAAATCGGTCGTCGTCGTAACCTCTTGGCTTACCTACGTCGCACTGATGTTAACCGTTACCGTGAATTGATCCATTCATTGGGACTACGTCGTTAATCAAAGAAACTGCCTACGGGCAGTTTTTTTGATGGAAAAAAGAGAGGTTGAGACAAAAGTCTCAACCTTCCTGTTTTAGTGAGTGAAAATTACCTTGACACAGTGATTGATTAGGCATCGCAAACAGCCTGATCCACTGTGCAGAACTGGGACTAGGACTAATTTTTTTAGAATTAGTTCTGTCCCATTGTTTTGTTTGTTAAATTTGGCCTAGCTCTTGGCTGTACTGGATGATTTGTTGGACAGTATCGTCTAGGAATTGGATGGTGTCTCGCAGTGGTTTTTCAGTGGTTAGGTCTGCTCCTAGGACTTTGGCTGCTTCGAGTGGTGGTAAGCTACCGCCCAGTTTAAGGAAGTCTAGCCAGAATTCTGGGTTTTGGCTTTCTTTGAGTTTGAGGAAGCCGACGGTGGAGAGAACTAATCCTGCGGAGTAGGTATAGCTATAGAGACCCATGTAGTAATGACTTTGGCGCATCCAGGTGAGGGCGGCATCATCATCAATTTCGATGGCATCTCCCCAGAACTGGGTGAGGACATCTTTCATAATAGCATTCAGTTTTTCAGCTCCAAATACTTGTCCTTGCTCAATCAAGTTGTAAACTTGACGTTGGAAGGCTGCTTCCAAGAGGTGGGTGATAAAGTTGTGGAAGTAGGTGTCTGTGAGTCGGTGTGCCAAGGCAAAACGCTTTTGACGTGGGTCTTCTAATTCATGTTCTAGAAGATCGCTCAGTAAGAGTTCGTTAAAGGTTGAAGGGGCTTCAACGGCATAGGTAGACATGCTGGTGTTGAAGATACTCTGATGATTGTCGGAGAAGATGAATTGTCCAGAGTGGCCAATTTCATGAATCAGGGTGTAGACATCACTCATACGTCCAGTCCAGCTCATAAGCACATAAGGGTGAACTTTGTAAGGATCTGCCGCATATCCACCAGATTCTTTGCCAGTATTTGCTGCGAAGTCAACCCAGCGTTCTTCTTGGTAGCGCTTGACTTGCTCCACATATTCTGGTCCTAGAGCTTGGACGGAACGCATGACTAAGTCGTAGGCTTCTTCGATGGAGACTTCGGGATTTAATTGAGAATCCAAGTCTAATTTCCAATCTGCAAAGGTCATTTTTTCAAGACCATTGATGTGGGCCACGTGTTTGACAAAGGTCTGAGCGATAGGAGCAAATTCGTTCATAATTAAGTCAATCTGTCGGTCGAATAGGCTGCGGTCGACCTCTTGCTCGGCTAAAAGGTAGTCAAAGACAGAAGGGTAGCCCTTCATATCAGCGATGATTTTTTCAGAACGAACTTGGGCTAGGTAGGCAGCTGCAGCGGTTTCTTGGTGCTTACGCAATCCCTTAGAGAAGGAGCGGAAGGCAGCTTCGCGTACACCTGCATCTTCGTGGTTCTGGTAGAAGTTCTCGTAGCTGATAAAGGAGTTTTTGTAGGTTTTACCATTGACGACAAAATCCTCCATAGCGTAGTCCCCAGCTCGCATTTTGCTGTAAATATCGTGCGGTGCTTGGAAGATTTCGCTGAGGTTGGCCAGTGTTTTTTCAGCTTCTTTTCCGAGATAGTGGGCTTTTTTGATTTTGGCCAAGCGGATGGGTTGGCTGAGTTTAGGCTGGCTTTCCAGTTGATCTAAAATAGCAGGATCTGCTTCTAGGAGGGCCGCGTCAAAGAATGCTAATCCGACTTGAGCTTGGGTCCCGAAATCAGTTCCAGCCTGAGCGATTTGGGCAAAGTCCTCATTGCTGAAATCGGTGGTTTGGGGCATAAAAGAATAGGTTAGGATGTGGCTGATTTGAATGTGGATCTGTTCCAAGACTTGAAAGGCTTCTTGAAAATCCTCGAATGTATTCAAATTGTCTTGATAGTTGCGTTGGAATTCGTCAATATCTTGACTAGCCTTCTCGATGGCCCGGAGAAAATCCTCTCGATCTTGGTAGAGGGCAGTTAGGTCCCAGAGTTGGTATTCAGGGAACTCTGAACGGTGTTTTTGTTCCATAAATGTCTCCTTTCGTCTCCCTCCTAGTATAGCAATTTTTGCCGTGATTGTGGTAGAATAAAGGGGTCGGGGACTTTTGTGCAAAGATGAATCAAGCAGAGTTTGCTGGATTGATTTTTGTAGAAAATCCCCAATAAAAATTAGGAGTTCGAGATGATCAAACATGTATTTAGAACGACCTTTGCAGGTCGAGAATTGATTGTAGAAGCAGGGCAGGTGGCTCGTCAGGCCAATGGTTCTGTAGTGGTTCGTTATGGGGAATCTACTGTATTGACAGCAGCAGTGATGTCCAAAAAGATGGCTACAGGTGATTTCTTCCCACTGCAAGTGAATTACGAAGAAAAAATGTATGCAGCAGGGAAATTTCCAGGTGGCTTTAACAAGCGAGAAGGACGTCCTTCTACGGATGCAACCCTGACAGCCCGTTTGATTGACCGTCCGATTCGGCCGATGTTTGCGGAAGGCTTCCGTAACGAAGTACAGGTAATCAATACTGTCTTGTCTTACGATGAGAATGCCTCTGCTCCGATGGCAGCTATGTTCGGCTCATCTTTGGCTCTTGGAATTTCAGATATTCCTTTTGATGGTCCTATTGCCGGCGTTCAAGTGGGTTATGTGAATGGCGATTTTGTCATCAATCCTAGTCAAGAGGAGATGGCGGTGTCTACTCTTGATTTAACCGTAGCAGGAACCAAGGAAGCAATCAATATGGTGGAGTCAGGGGCGAAAGAGCTTTCTGAAGAAATCATGTTAGAAGCACTGCTCAAGGGCCATGCGGCAATTCAAGAATTGATTGCATTCCAAGAGGAGATTATCGCAGCGATTGGTAAAGAGAAGGCAGAGGTGGAACTGCTGCAGGTAGATCCAGCATTGCAGTCTGAGATTGAGGCGGCCTACAATCCGCAATTGCAAGCGGCTGTTCAAGTTGAGGAGAAATTGGCGCGTGAAGCGGCAACCAATGCGGTTCGTGAAGAGGTTAAGGCTGTTTATGAGGAGCGTTATGCGGACCATGAAGAGTTTGACCGCATTATGCGAGATGTGGCTGAAATCCTTGAATTGATGGAGCATGCAGAGGTACGTCGTCTGATTACAGAGGATAAGGTACGTCCGGACGGTCGGAAGGTTGATGAAATTCGTCCGTTGGCTGCTGAAGTGGACTACCTTCCACGGGTACATGGATCAGGCCTCTTTACACGGGGGCAAACTCAGGCCTTGTCAGTCTTGACTTTGGCTCCAATGGGAGAAACCCAGATTGTGGATGGCTTGGATCCGGAATACAAGAAGCGTTTCATGCACCACTACAATTTCCCACAATATTCTGTTGGGGAAACAGGTCGTTACGGAGCACCAGGTCGTCGTGAGATTGGTCATGGAGCTTTGGGAGAGCGTGCTCTTGAACAAGTCTTACCAAGTATCGAGGAATTCCCATATGCCATTCGATTGGTGGCGGAAGTTTTGGAATCTAATGGTTCAAGCTCTCAAGCTTCCATTACAGCAGGAACCTTGGCCTTGATGGCTGGTGGGGTTCCCATTAAGGCACCAGTGGCTGGGATTGCCATGGGACTCATCTCAGATGGAACCAATTACACCGTGTTAACTGATATTCAAGGTTTGGAAGACCACTTTGGAGATATGGACTTCAAGGTGGCGGGTACCCGTGAAGGAATTACGGCCTTGCAGATGGATATCAAAATTTCCGGAATTACCCCTGAAATTCTGGAAGAAGCTTTGGCACAAGCCAAGAAGGCACGTTTTGAAATTTTGGATGTGATTCACGAAGCTATTCCAGAAGTTCGTCCAGAGTTGGCACCAACTGCTCCAAAAATTGATACTATCCAAATTGATGTGGATAAAATTAAGGTGGTTATTGGTAAAGGTGGAGAAACCATCGATAAGATTATTGCGGAAACTGGCGTTAAGATTGACATTGACGAAGAGGGCTTGGTATCCATTTTCTCATCAGATCAAGCTGCCATTAACCGCACGAAAGAAATCATTGCCGGCTTGGTTCGGGAAGCCAAAGTGGACGAAGTCTTTACTGGCGTTAAGGTAACTCGGATTGAGAAGTTTGGAGCCTTTGTCAACCTCTTTGATAAGACCGATGCTTTGGTGCATATTTCAGAGATGGCATGGACTCGTGTCAACAAGGTTGAAGATATTCTAGAAGTCGGGGATGAAGTGGACGTTAAGGTCATCAAGATTGATGACAAAGGAAGGGTTAATGCTTCCATGAAAGTATTGTTTCCAAAACCCCAAGGAGTTGAGTAGAAAGGATCTCTATGATCAGAATCTATAATACCCTTAGTCGCCAACTGGAAGAGTTTCGTCCTCAAGTGGAAGGTCAGGTTTCCATGTATGTTTGTGGCCCAACGGTCTATAATTACATTCATATTGGAAATGCTCGCCCGGTTGTGGCTTTCGACACCATTCGTCGCTACCTTACCTATCGTGGCTACGAGGTGACCTATATTTCCAATTTCACAGATGTTGATGACAAGATTATTAACCGTGCACTTGAGGAAGGAATAAGTCCAGAAGAAGTGGCAGATAAGTATATTGCTGCCTATTTGGAGGATACCCAGGCTTTGGGAATTCTTCCAGCGACTCAGAACCCTCGGGTCATGGATTATATTCCGGAAATTATTACTTTTATTCAGGATTTGCTTGCCAAAGAAATGGCTTATGAAAGTCAGGGGGATGTCTATTTCCGAGTTCGGAAATCAGACGGTTACGGACGTTTGGCCAATAAGTCTTTGGAAGACTTGGCTCAGGGAGCAAGTGGGCGTCTCGGTTCAGAATCGGAGCGCAAGGAAGATCCGTTGGATTTTGCCCTGTGGAAGTCTGCCAAGGCTGGGGAAATCTCTTGGGATAGCCCTTGGGGCGCAGGTCGTCCAGGCTGGCATATTGAGTGTTCGGTCATGTCGACCGAGCTTTTGGGCTCAACTTTAGATATCCATGGTGGTGGTAGTGACTTGGAGTTTCCTCACCATACGAATGAGATTGCTCAGTCTGAGGCTAAGACTGGCCAGACCTTCGTTAACTATTGGATGCACAACGCTTTTATTACCATCGATGATGAAAAAATGTCCAAATCCTTGGGGAACTTCAGGACTGTCCATGAGCTCTTGCAGACGATTGATGGTCAGGTTCTCCGCCTCTTCCTCAATAGCCAGCATTACCGTCGTCCTATTAATTTCAGCGACAAGGCTCTCTATGATGCTGAAGTCAATTTGAAATACCTTAAAAACACCTTCCTCAGCCCCCTCAAGGAGGAAGCTGATACCAGCCGTTTGCCGGACTTTGTCCAAGCTTTTGAGGCTGCGATGGACGATGACTTTAATACAGCCAATGCCTTAACCGTACTCTTTGACCTGGCCAAGTGGATCAATTCCGGTCATTATACCAAGGAGGTTCGAGCGGTCTTTGAAGAATTTCTCACTATTTTTGGATTGGTTTTCCAAGAAGATATTTTAGAGGAAGAAATTGAAAAATTGATTGCTCAACGCCAAGAGGCACGTGCAGCAAAAAACTTCCAAGAAGCCGATCGGATTCGGGAGATGCTTGCCCAACAAGGCATTCGTCTGCTGGATACCAAAGAGGGAGTGAGGTGGCAGCGTGACTGATGTCCGTCTTATTAACGGAATTGCCCTGGCCTTCGATGGTGATGCTATTTACTCAGTCTATGTGCGCCAGCATTTGATTTTACAGGGGATGACCAAGCCCAATCGGCTTCACCATGTGGCCACTCACTATGTCTCTGCCAAAGCCCAGGCTCAGTTGGTCCAAGCTCTCTTAGAACAGGAAATGCTGTCGGAAGAGGAAGTTGCGATCTATAAGCGTGGACGCAATGCTCATAGCCATACCAAAGCCAAAAATACAGATGTCGTCACTTACAAAATGTCGACCGGCTTTGAAGCCCTGCTGGGCTATCTTCATCTGACCGACCAAATTGAGCGGTTGGAAGAACTAATCCACTGGTGCATTCAAACCGTCGAACAAAAGCAGTAAAAGGAGACTCCTTATGAATATCGAAGAAATTCTCGCTGGTGATTTCTCAAGCATCGCAGGAACTTGGGAAAATGACTATGAAGACCGTCTGGTCTTTGATGAAAAAGGTTTGGTGTCAGAGAACTATCAAGTGACTCTTACAGCAGCCCTCGCGGAAGGTGGTTTTCTGAGCACTCAGTATGAGCCTATCCGTGCTCTGGTTGGGGGCGCCTTGATTCGTTTTATTCCAAGCGGTGTAGACGCATCGAATCCAGCTACTCAAGACCGCTCCAAACACTTTAAAGACCGTATTTGGCTTAGTCAAAGTAATGGTGACTTGGCCTTTGCGCGTGAGTTTTATTATAAGGTAGATTAATCTTCTTCAAAAATCAAATGTATACCTATTTTGGTTGATTCCCTAGGTTTATTGTTGATTTTTATCGAGTATAAAGAATACAGAAAACACTCAAATGATTTTAGATGTGCTTCGTCTTACAGGGTGTGAAAGTCTTGAAGAATGTCAATCCTAGTACATGATTCACAATGGCAACTTGACGACGTTCAATTATAGAAATAACAGAGTATAAGGAGGGGTTTAGCCCCTCCTTAGTCTATCGAAGGGAAAAAGAATGGAAACAACAGATACAATTTACGGCCATCACGCTGTGGTAGAGGCTTTGGAAATGGGGACGGGGAATAAGCTCTATATCCAGGAAGATTTGCGGGGTAAGAAGCTAGAGCGGGTCAAAGACTTGGCTAGAGAGCACAAGGTTCCTATTTCTTGGACCAGTAAGAAAAAGTTAGACGAGATGACCCAAAAAGGGGTTCATCAAGGTTTGGTCTTGCGGGTTTCAGCCTATGCCTATCAGAGTCTTGAAGATGTGATGGCTAAGGCTGATGGACAAGAGAATCCCCTAATTCTAATTCTGGACAGTCTCACAGACCCTCATAATTTGGGTTCTATTTTGCGAACTGCGGATGCCATGGAGGTGACGGGGGTTATCATTCCCAAACACCGGTCGGTTGGCATTACCCCAGTGGTAGCTAAAATCGCGACAGGAGCATTGGAGCACGTACCAGTGGCTCGGGTGACCAATCTGAGCCAGACCTTGGACAAGCTCAAGGAGGCTGGTTTCTGGGTTTTTGGAACAGACATGAATGGAACGCCATCCCATAAATGGAATACATCCGGTAAACTGGCTCTGATTATTGGCAATGAGGGTAAAGGAATCTCCCCTAATATTAAGAAGCAGGTGGATGAGATGATTACTATTCCAATGGGCGGTCATGTTCAAAGTTTGAATGCCAGTGTTGCCGCAGCCGTTTTGATGTATGAAGTTTATCGTAATAAATTATAGAGCTTATGAAGAAACAACTCTTACTCGTTGATGGTTACAATATGATTGCTTCTTGGGAAAGCACAAAGGGCTATTTCAAACGCAATCAGCTAGATGCTGCCCGAAATCTCCTGCTCAACCGCCTCAGCAATTATGCGAGTTTTGAAGGACTGGAAATCACCTGTGTCTTTGATGCCCAGCATGTACCTGGTCTGAGACAGCGCTATGATGAATTTAAGGTAGAAGTGATTTTTACAGAGGAAGATGAGACGGCAGATTCTTATATTGAAAGACTAGCAGCCCAGTTGAACACAGGGCGCAATCAAGTATCGGTTGCGACTAGTGATTTGAATGAACAGTGGACGATTTTTGCTCAGGGAGCCTTGCGGGTTTCTGCCCGAGAATTGGAAAAACGGACGGCGGTGGTTAAGAAGGATCTGGATAAATTTGTCGATCAAGTGGATATTCAGACCCCACGCTTAACCCCTTGGTCTGACCAACATCTGCAGACCTTACAAGAGCTTCTTGGAGAAGTGGAGGATTAAAGATGAAACGGTTATTGTCAGCCTATGCTAGTGATATCGCAGCTATGAGCCCACAGGATTTGAAACAGTCTATTCGAGCCAGCGAAGGTCGAATTGTGATGGGAGAGACGGTGGTTACAGCTGCTCCCTTGATTGCCGGTGTCAGCAATGCCGAGATGATGGCCGCTTTTAGCTGTGACCTCTTGGTCTTGAATGAGCTAGATGTTTTCAAACCAGAGATTGTCGGTTTCTATGACTGTCCCAATCCGATTGCGGAACTCAAAGGCTTAACCGGTCGCCCCATTGGAATTAACTTGGAGCCCGTGGATACTTCACAGGAGCTCTTGGAAAATCCAGTTGATTTACCAGCCGGTCGCCTAGTCAGTCCACAGAGCCTAAGGCAGGCTCAAGAATTGGGCGTAGACTTTATCATGCTGACGGGCAACCCTGCAACCGGTGTTTCTCTGGCTGCAATTTCAGAGGCCATTGCCCTTGCTAAGCAGCACTTCTCAGGTCTAGTCTTCGCTGGCAAAATGCATGGTGCAGGACTAGGAGAAGCCGTTGTTAACGCCCAAGCCCTCCTAGACTTTGTTGATCAAGGAGCAGATGGGATTTTAATTCCAGCAGTTGGCACAGTCCCAGGTGTCCGTGAAGACCAACTAGCACCGATTGTGGATCAGGTGAAAGCCCAAGGAGCCTTGGTCATCTCGACTATCGGAACCAGCCAGGAAAGTGCAGACAAGCAAACAGTTCGCGAAATTGCCCTCAGCAACAAACGTGTGGGCTCCGATATCCACCATATTGGAGATGGCTCCTATGGCCGTATGCCAGACCCAGAGAATATTCTAGCCCTTTCCCTAGCGGTTCGGGGAAAACGGCATACCTATTTTAAAATGGGACAGTCGGTTAGAAGGTAAAGCCATTCAAATTTTTAAAAAATAAGGAAAATATCTTGACGGGCAAGTCCATATTTGATAGTATGGAATACGGTATTGTTTACCCCATTTGAAAGGCCCCGGAACCTTCCAAATAACCCGTGGACCGGAACATCCACACTGTAAACAAAAACGAGATTGAATATAGGAGAAATCATGAACAAAACTACATACATGGCTAAGCCAGGTGAAGTTGAACGCAAATGGTACGTTGTTGACGCTACTGATGTCCCACTTGGACGTCTTTCTGCAGTTGTTGCATCTGTTCTTCGTGGTAAGAACAAACCAACTTTCACACCTCACACTGACACAGGTGACTTCGTAATCGTCATCAACGCTGAGAAAGTGAAATTGACTGGTAAAAAAGCAACAGACAAGATCTACTACACTCACTCATTGTATCCAGGTGGATTGAAATCTATCTCTGCTGGTGAGTTGCGTTCTAAGAATGCTGTTCGCTTGATTGAAAAATCCGTTAAAGGCATGCTTCCACACAACACACTTGGACGTGCTCAAGGTATGAAATTGAAAGTATTTGTTGGTAGCGAACACACTCATGCTGCTCAACAACCAGAAGTTCTTGACATTTCAGGACTTATCTAAGGAAAGGAGCAGATTAAACTATGGCACAAGCACAATATGCAGGTACTGGTCGTCGTAAAAACGCTGTAGCGCGTGTACGTTTGGTTCCAGGTACTGGTAAAATCACAGTTAACAAAAAAGACGTTGAAGAGTACATCCCACACGCTGACCTACGTTTGGTCATCAACCAACCATTTGCAGTAACTGCAACTGCTGGTTCTTACGACGTATTCGTAAACGTTAACGGTGGTGGTTACGCTGGACAAGCCGGAGCTATCCGTCACGGTATCGCTCGTGCGCTTCTTCAAGTAGACCCAGACTTCCGTCAAAGCTTGAAACGCGCTGGACTTCTTACACGTGATGCTCGTATGGTTGAACGTAAGAAACCAGGTCTTAAGAAAGCACGTAAAGCTTCACAATTCTCAAAACGTTAATTATCAGCGATATATCAACGTTTCAAAGCACTCAAGAGTTTACCTCATGGGTGCTTTTTTCGTGTTTTTTTGAAAAATATAATTTTTGGATTATCTATACTCTTTTAGATTATAAACTGTATATGATATACTATTTTTATGGCATACGGAATTGATTTTAGAAAACGTGTCCTTGAATATGTTAAAGAGGGACATACACGTAAAGAAACAGCAGCTTTATTTAATATTAGCATCAATACTTTATACAGTTGGGAAAAG
>NZ_JBTGGE020000014.1:0-34713 GCF_054331515.2 Streptococcus sp. 10F2
GCTGGTCATTTCTTTTTACCTCTACCACCGTATTCTCCAGAATTAAATCCTATTGAAAAAAGCTGGGCTATTTTAAAAAAATCAGTTACAGAATTACTTCGTAAAATGGACTCTATAACTGATGCGATAACATACTATTTAAAAACTAAATGACTATAAAAAAGACAAACACCAAAAATGATGTTTGTCTACGTTCTTAGAGTCGCAACGCGAATCCTTTTACATTACCAAATCCATTTGGTATTAAATTGGGCTAGGAGTTGATCGGCAGCTTCGGGGCCATGGGAACCGGCTGGATAGAAGTGGAGTGGACTTTGCTCCTTACGCCAGCTTTCTTCAATTCGGTCAATCAATTTCCAGCTAGCTTTCACCTCATGCCAGTGGCTAAAGTTGGCTGAGTTACTTTGAAGGGCTTCAAAGATGAGTTTCTCATAGCCTTCAGGACCTTCTAAGCGGTCAAAAGAACTGATGGCTTGCGGTTGAATTTTGAAATCATAGCCTGGTTCTTTTTGGTTGAAGCTAAAGGAGATTCCCTCTTCTGGTTGGATGTAGAGAGTTAAAACGTTTGGCTCTAATTTTTCGTCGAAAATGGTCTCTTCCTGTTTGAAGACAACATCCACTCGTGTTGCTTTTTCGGCTAAGCGTTTACCAGTGCGGATAAACATAGGGACGTTGCGGAAGCGGTCGCTGTCAATAAAGAAAACGCCGGCAAAGTAGGTTTCAGTCATGGATTCAGGATTAACCTGTGGCTCATCCCGGTAACCAACAAGATCCTGATTTACAGTGTATTGCCCTCGTACAAAATGGCTAGCTAGCTCTTTTGGAGTGGGTTTTTGCAAGGATTGGAATACCTTGACTTTTTCTGCTCGGATATCATGCTTGCCAAAGGAATGGGGTTTATCCATGGTCAAAAGGGATAGAATCTGTAGGGCATGGTTTTGCACCATATCCCGAAGGGCACCGGATTGGTCATAATAATCTCCACGTTCCTCGACACCGAGCTGTTCTGCTAGAGTAATCTGGATATTGTGAATGGAGTGGCGATCCCAGATTCGGTCGATAATAGGATTAGCGAACCGCAAGGCATAAATGTTTTCCACCATCTCCTTGCCTAAATAATGGTCGATGCGGAAAATCTGATCTTCACGGAAGGAATCCATGAGTTCTTCATTGAGGAGGCAAGCAGATTCTAGGTCGGTCCCAAAAGGTTTCTCAATAATTAAGTGCTCAAAACCAAGTCCATCAATGATATTCTCAGACTTGAGGTGTTTGGCGATGGTTCCAAAGAACCGAGGGGACATAGACAGGAAAAAGAGTTTGTTATTGTCTGCCCGGTAACGGTCATTAAGTTGGTTTTGGAGGGCACGGATGTTTTGGTAGTCCGCAACATTGGTGACATCGTGACTTTGGTAGTAAAAACGAGAAGCAAATTCTTGTGCTTGTTCGGAGTCGGTCACCAAATCTTGAATAGATTCCAGAACAACAGCTTCATATTGTTCTTTAGGCCAAGGACGACGAGATGCTCCAATCACGGCAAAATCATCTGCAAGTTTGCCGGCTTTAAAAAGACGAAATAGGGCTGGATACAGTTTACGTTTGGCCAGATCTCCACTGGCACCAAAAATAGTAATGATGGCTTTGGCAGGCATAAATAACCTCTTTCTGTGTTTTAAAAAATTATACCATATTGCTGAACTTGAAGAGGTTTAGAACTTTTTGAAACGGAACGAGGCAGGTTCTATCCAAACTGTCTGGCCTATGCTATACTTAAAGCTATGGATAAAAATATCACAAGAATTGCAGAAGAATTAACGATTACTCAAACACAGGTTCAGACTGTTTTGGACCTTCTTGCTGAAGGAGCAACGATTCCCTTTATTGCTCGTTATCGGAAGGATAAAACCAAAGGGTTAGATGAAGTTGAAATCAAGACGATTGCCGATCGAATGGCTAGTTTGACAGCCTTGGATGAACGAAGAGCGAGTATCCTGGGGAAAATTGAAGAACAAGGAAAACTTAGCCCAGAACTGAAATCTGCCATTGAGGCCGCAGAGAAACTGACGGAGTTGGAAGAACTCTATCTCCCGTATAAGGAGAAAAAACAAACCAAGGCTAGCCTTGCTCGTGAGGCAGGTTTGTCACCACTTGCTCGCCTGATTTTTCAAGGTGCTGATAAACTGGAAGCCGCTGCAGAACCATTGACCTCTGAGGCCTATCCGACAGCGGCGGCAGCTATTGAAGGAGCTAAGGAGATTGCCATCGAAGCTCTTTCCGAAAATCACGGTCTCCGTGCCTGGCTCTACCGAGAAGTCCGCGATAATTCAAGCCTAATCAGTCAGTTAAAAGAAGCGGACAAGGATCCCAAACAGGTCTTTGAAAATTACTATGACTTTTCCGAAAGTCTTTCTAGCCTACCGCCTCACCGACTGTTAGCACTTAATCGTGGTGAAAAACTAGGAGTTCTTCGCCTTAAATTCGATCACCAACTGGACAAGATGCAACGCTTTTTCTTAGCTCGCTTTGTTAAGAAAACGGAACTCTTGGCTCAAGTGGTGGACGAGAGTTTGAAAAAACGCTTGCTTCCTGCAATGGAACGTCGGGTTAAATCGGAAATGTTAGAAGTGGCGGAAGAAGGAGCGATTGAGCTCTTCTCAGAGAATCTCCGTCACCTACTATTGACGGCTCCACTGAAAGGTAAGATGGTCCTCGGTTTTGACCCTGCCTTCAGAACTGGGGCTAAGCTCGCTGTTGTAGATCAGCTTGGAGACCTTCAGGCTACAGAAGTCATCTATCCCGTTAAACCTGCTAAGGCCTCCGAAATTGAGGCTGCTAAAGAGCGTCTGAGCCAGCTGATTGTTGACTGGAAGATTGAAATTATTGCCATCGGAAATGGGACAGCCAGTCGTGAAAGTGAAGCCTTTGTAGCAGAGGTGTTACAAGAATTTCCAGAAGTATCTTATGTCATTGTAAATGAAAGTGGTGCATCGGTATATTCAGCTAGTGAATTGGCTCGGCAAGAGTTTCCAGATTTACCGGTCGAAAAACGTTCAGCCATTTCCATTGCTCGCCGCCTGCAAGATCCACTAGCAGAGTTGGTTAAGATTGATCCCCAGTCCATTGGAGTAGGTCAATACCAGCATGATGTGAGTCAGAAAAAATTACGAGAACAGTTAGACTTTGTAGTTGAAACAGTGGTAAACCAAGTTGGAGTTAATGTGAATACTGCTAGTCCAGCTTTATTGAGCCATGTGTCTGGTTTGAATAAAACCTTAACAGAAAATATTGTCCGCTATCGCCAAGAGGAGGGGGCTTTTACTAGTCGGAAGGATTTGAAAAAAGTTCCCCGTCTCGGTGCCAAGGCATTTGAGCAGGCAGCAGGCTTCTTGAGAATCCCTGATGCGGTCAATGTACTCGACCGGACAGGAGTTCACCCAGAGAATTATGCTGTGGTGACCAAACTTTTTGAGAAATTGGCGATTGCGGATTTAGGAGATGAAGCTAAGAAGAAGCTCGTGAGTCTCAATATTTCAGATATGGCAGAAGAACTGGGGATTGGTCCTCTCACTTTGGAAGATATCATTCAAGATTTACTGAAGCCCGGTCGTGATTTACGGGATTCTTTTGCGGGCCCACAATTGCGATCAGATGTGTTGGATATCAAGGATTTAAAACCAGGTCAAAAATTAGAAGGTGTTGTACGGAATGTTGTAGACTTTGGTGCCTTTGTAGATATCGGAGTTCACGAGGATGGTTTAGTTCATATTACGCAGTTGAGTAAAAAGTTTGTCAAGCATCCGAGTCAAGTAGTGTCCGTTGGGGATTTAGTCACAGTCTGGGTCTTGGATGTTCAGGTGCCTCAGAATCGGATTAGCTTGACCATGGTAGAGGATCATGGATCTAACTAATTATGTTCAGAAAGTTTCACTAGAGGATTTTGGTAAACCCTTTCGGCATCGGGTTGTCTGGAATCGACGGCTTCGCACTTCGGGCGGCCGATTTTTTCCCCACGATGGTCACCTGGACTTTTCCCCTAGAATATTGGAGGAATATGGGGAAGCCGTTTTTCGTCAAGTTGTTCGTCATGAATTGACCCACTACCATCTTTATTTTGAAAATAAAGGTTACAAACATGGAGATGCGGACTTCAAGCGTCTTTTAAAGGAGGTGGACGGCTTGCGATATGCACCGCCACCCAAGAATCGACGGCTGCATACCTATAGTTGTCGTAGTTGTGGGTTATCTTTCCAGCGTCAGCGCCGTATTCATCTGGATCGCTATCGCTGTGGTTCTTGCGGGGGACGATTGCAGGATCAAGCAAATCAGACTCAAGGCTGATGTTGTAGAACGGATGACTTGCTATACTAGGAGTAGAAAGTGAGGGATTATTATGACCAACTATTATAAAATGCGGAAAGGGAAAATTGTTAGTGGTGTTTTGGCCGGATTGGCTGACAAGTATCAGATGGACCCAACTTTAGCGCGGGTACTCTTTGCTATTTTCTTGTTTGCAACCCCAGGGGGAGTGGCACTTTTTCTCTATATTTTACTTTCTGTGATTTTGCCTTATAAAGAAGATTTAATCGAGCATGATGAGGTAACTTATAGCGATGGTCGCCGTCGTAAAAATGCTCAGGCAGTTGAAGAAGATGATTGGACTTGGTAAACGAGTCTGTGAAAGATTTACTGGACTGATTGTCCTGTTTTAAGATTCGTAAGAGGCTGGGCATTGCCCAGCCTGCTCTTTTTAGGGGAAGGAAAATTGTCACAAGCTTCTTTAGGTGCTATAATAAGGGCAGAGACATTTAGGAGGTTGCCATGGCTGTCAAAGTAAGAGACGTGATGGAGAAGGTCCGCTTGGAGCGTATCTATGGCCCTGAAGAATTATTAGACAAGTTGGTTCTAACGGGGGATATCTCAAGACCTGGTCTTGAGATGACGGGGTATTTTGATTATTACTCTCCAGAGCGGATTCAATTGATTGGGATGAAAGAATGGTCTTATTTAGGCCATATGACGACTCACAATCGTTACCAGGTTTTAAAAAATATGTTGCGGGATGAAACCCCAGCAGTGGTTGTGGCTAGAGGACTGCACATTCCCGATGAACTATTGTTGGTAGCAGAGGAGAATCAAGTACCAGTCTTTCGTTCAGCTACCCCAACAAGTCGCTTATCAGGAGAGCTGTCCAACTATTTAGATTCCCGTTTAGCAGAGCGCACCAGTGTCCATGGAGTTCTCATGGATATTTATGGGATGGGGGTTCTTATCCAAGGTGATTCTGGAATTGGAAAGAGTGAGACTGCTTTAGAATTGGTGAAGCGGGGGCATCGTTTAGTGGCGGATGATCGTGTTGACATCTATCCACGAGATGAGATGACCTTATGGGGAGAACCTGCGGAGATTTTACGCCATCTTTTAGAAATTCGTGGAGTTGGTATCATTGATATTATGAGTCTTTACGGTGCTAGTGCGGTGAAAGATTCTTCTCAGGTGCAGTTATCGGTCTATTTGGAAAATTATGATACCAACAAACAATTTGACCGTTTGGGAAATAACCCTGAAGAATTTGAAATAGCTGGGGTTCGGATTCCTCGAATTCGAATTCCTGTGAAGACAGGTCGTAATATCTCAGTGGTGATTGAAGCAGCAGCCATGAATTACCGGGCCAAAGAAATGGGCTTTGATGCTACAAAGACCTTTGAAGATCGGCTGACCCGTCTTATTGCGGAAAATGAGGAGCGTGACCAATGAATCCAACTGCACTAGAAATTGGTCCCTTTAGTATTCGCTGGTATGCCCTGTTCATTGTCAGTGGTTTAGTCTTAGCAGTTCTGCTTTCTATGAGAGAAGCCAAACACAAGGGCTGGGATCCGGACTTAATTTTAGATTTTGTTCTGTGGGGATTTCCGATTGGGATTATTGGCGCGCGCATTTATTACGTCCTCTTTCAATGGTCTTATTATCAGGAGCACCCAGAAGAAATTCTAGCCATTTGGAATGGTGGGATTGCTATCTATGGGGGGCTGATTGCTGGCGGTATATTCCTTATTTGGTATTCTAGCCGTCATCTCTTATCGGCTTGGACTTTTTTGGATATTGCTGCACCCGGAGTTCTGCTTGCTCAGTCATTAGGGCGTTGGGGGAATTTTGCCAATCAAGAGGCCTACGGGGCTGTGGTTGATAACCTTGATTATCTACCAAGTTGGATTGCCAATCAGATGTTGATCGACGGTGCCTACCGTCAGCCAACCTTTTTGATGGAATCTAGTTGGACAGCCTTGGGCTTTATCCTACTGATGACTTTACGCCATAAACCTCAGCTTTTTAAAGAGGGTGAGATTGCCTTGTTTTATCTCATATGGTACGGGTTGGGGCGTTTCTTTATTGAAGGATTGCGGACCGATAGCTTGTACTTGGGTCCCTTACGAGTTTCGCAAGTCGTTTCTCTAGCAATCGTCGCCCTTGGCATCGGACTTTGGATTTACCGACGTAAACATCAGCAACTTGCTTGGTATCAAGCATCTTAGAAGAAGGAGAGATTAATGGTAGAAATTGCATTTACCCTTGTGGGCTTGGCCCTCGCGGTATTCTTTGTTTATTTAACAATCTTTATTCACAAATTAGGAAAAACAGTGGATGAGACCAATCGAACGATTAAGCTTTTGACAACGGATGTCAATGTTAGCCTTTACCAGGTTAATGAACTGATGGCCAAGGTCAATGTGCTAACCGATGATGTTTCTGGTAAAATGGAAACCATCAATCCACTTTTTGTCGCTGTAGCAGATCTTTCTGAGACGGTCTCAGATTTGAATAGCTCGGCCCGTAACCTTGGTGACAAAGCTGTTGCTACAGGTGGTGGAGTCGGTTCTGCTGTGAGTCGGACATTGCTACGAACAGCTCTTTCGGGCTTGGGTTCAAAAAAGAAAGTAGGTAAGTAATTATGGGGAAATTATCATCACTTTTATTAGGAGCAGCTACAGGTGCTGCGGCAGCTCTTTTTGTTCAAAGTAAAAAAGGACAAGAAGTAGCTCAACAAGCAAAAGAATGGTATGCTGGTTATCAAGAAAACCCGGAAGCTACCAAGGAAAAAGTGAGCGAGGTAGCCAATGAGTTTGGTCAAACCGTGGCTCAACGCTATGCTGAGTTTAAAGATGGCGTACAGTCCGGAGATATTACCGTTCAATCTGTTGTTGATGATGTCAAAGCTTTTTCTGAAAAACAAGTGGAAACCTTGACCGAAAAATTTGGGAGCAAGGAAGAAGTTGTCGCTAAGGTGAAAAAAGCTGTTACACCAGAAGAAGAGATTATCATTGAGATGGATGAAGAAGTGGTTGAAGCTGGAGAAGAAACTCAAGCAGAACTGAAAACCCTTCCTAAAGTCTCTGCAGTCCCAGCGGGATTCGCTGATAAGAAAGAAGAAGAGTAAAACTAGGTTTGGCCGCAAGGCCAAACCTTTTTGAGAGGAGAGAGTATGACACGTGTAGCCATTATTGGTGCCGGTATTGTCGGTGCTACTGCAGCGTTTTATCTTAGTCAAGAAGAAGGGGTTGAGGTCACTGTATACGACTATGGAGTTGGTCAAGCAAGTAAAGCTGCGGCTGGCATTATCAGCCCTTGGTTTTCTCGCCGTCGGAATAAGGCTTGGTACCGACTTGCTCGTTTAGGTGCCGATTTTTATCCACGCTTGATGGAGGATTTAGCTCAAGCTCATAAGCCCAGTCAAGCCTATGAGCAGACCGGTGTTTTAGTTTTGAAGAAAAAAGAAGAATATCTGGATGAAGTTATGGAACGAGCACTGGCTAAAAAACCTGATTCACCTCTGATGGGAGAGTTAGAGTTCTGGACGCAAGAACAGGTTCAACAGCGTTTTCCTGGCCTCACTGGTTTTGATCGAGCTTTTTGGGCTAGTGGTGGAGCACGTGTGGATGGCGGTGTTCTTGTGGAAGATCTCTTACAGGCTGCAGGGCTAGAACCTATTCGTAAAGAGGTGAAATTGAGTTGGAGTCAGGATCAAATCCTGATTGATGGACAGCTCTATGACAAGATTCTTTTGACTACAGGAGCTTGGCTAGGGCAAGTACTGGAGCCACTGGGTTACCAGGTCGATGTCCGTCCACAGAAGGGACAGATCCTAGATTATCAATTGGAGCTTGAAACCGATGACTATCCTGTGGTTATACCTGAGGGGGAAGCAGATCTGATTCCCTTCAAGGATGGAAAATTGAGTTTGGGTGCTAGCCATGAGAATGACAAAGGTTTTGATTTGAAGGAAGAACCCCAAATTCTCCAAGAGCTAGTGGAGCAAATGCGTCCCTACTACCCCGCTATCGACAGTTATCAAGCCACGGGAGTTCGGGTAGGTATTCGCGCTTATACCAGTGACTATTCTCCTTTCTTTGGTCCGCTACCAGACCAAGCTCATGTTTGGACTGTTAGTGGTCTTGGTTCGACAGGTCTGACCATTGGTCCTTTGTTGGGACGAGAGCTTGCTTTAGGTATATTAGGGAAAATAGGCGACTTAGATCCAGCAGATTACCCTGTTAGTCGGTATGTGACTCGGTGATGGAAGGGCATAAATAAGAAGGTTCAATTATTGAGCCTTTTTTATATTTTAGGGCAGAGGGTAAGAATTATGGCTGAATTTATGGTACAATAAGTTAGTTATAGATACGTTACGAGAAAAAGAAATTTCAGATAGGAGTCACTATGAGTGCAGACAAGTTAGATCAGGATCCTGACTGGTTGTCAGCTGTTCTTGCCACTTCGGAGACAATCGGACCAAAATCTATTTTATTAATGACTTACTCTGATCGCTTTGAGATGTTAAGGCAGGCTTTGGAGAAGGTCAACTATACCCTAAATGGTTGTTATTTGCTTGATCAGCCTCAGGAAAACTTAGAAGAGGGGCAGCTAAGTTCGACCAATTTGTTAGAATTTGCTTTGAGGGCTACTGTTGATGAGGTATTGATTTATCTCCCAGAAGAAGTTCCTGAGGTTACAAGTTGGATTCAGGCATTTGAAACGATGGGAATGACAGTTCACGTTGCGATTCCAGGCTATACTTACCTAGATGGACTGAAGCGGGAAGTAAGTGTGGCTGGGATTCCGGTTACGACCTATGCCCCGACTTTCCACAAGACGAGTCATTTGATCCTTAAGCGACTGATTGATATAGCAGGAGCTCTAGTAGGGCTTTTTATCTGTGGACTAGTCGGCTTGGTTCTCTATCCCCTTATTCGCCGAGATGGTGGCCCCGGTATTTTTGCTCAGGACCGCGTTGGTCGCAATGGCCGGATCTTTAAATTTTATAAATATCGCTCCATGTATATGGACGCAGAAGAAAGAAAAAAAGAACTCATGGCCCACAACACGATGGAGGGGGGCATGTTTAAAATGGATAACGATCCCCGTATCACCCCTATTGGACAATTTATCCGCAAGACCAGCTTGGATGAGTTGCCACAGTTTTATAATGTTTTACGAGGGGATATGAGTTTGGTCGGTACACGCCCACCTACCAAGCAGGAGTTCTTAGATTACAAGCCTGCTCATAAGCGTCGTTTGAGCTTTAAGCCAGGAATTACAGGTCTTTGGCAAGTCAGTGGACGTAGTGAGATTACGAATTTTGAAGACGTGGTCGCTTTGGATGTCGAGTATATCCAAGACTGGACCATTCTGGATGATATTAAGATTCTGCTCAAAACCTTTAAGGTTGTTGCCTTTGGGGATGGAGCGAAGTAGGAAGCTAACATGAAAAGAAGTGTCTATATTATCGGTTCCAAAGGAATTCCTGCTAAATATGGTGGCTTTGAAACCTTTGTTGAAAAATTAACAGAATTTCAAACGGATTCTGCTATCCAATATTATGTTGCCTGTATGCGAGAAAACTCTGCTAAATCAGGAATTACGCAAGATACATTTGAGCATAATGGAGCAACCTGTTTTAATATTGATGTTCCAAAGATTGGCCCAGCTAGAGCCATTGCTTATGATATTCAAGCTCTAAAAAAAGCCATTCAGATGGCCAAGGACAATCAAGATCAGGCCCCAATTTTCTATGTATTAGCCTGTCGGATAGGTCCTTTTATCGCAGGACTTAAAAAAGAAATTCATCAATTAGGTGGCTTGTTGTTTGTCAATCCAGATGGACATGAGTGGCTACGTGCAAAGTGGTCTTATCCTGTACGCCGTTATTGGAAGTTGTCTGAAAGTCTCATGGTAAAACACGCCGACCTTCTAGTCTGTGATAGTCAGAATATTGAGTCCTATATTCAGAAGGATTATTCCCAATACCAACCTCAGACCACCTATATCGCATATGGAACAGAGACCAGTAAGTCTAAACTTGCTCCTGATGCTGCCAAGGTGCGGGAATGGTTTGCGGAAAAAGGTGTTACAGAGGGACAATACTATCTTGTGGTTGGTCGTTTTGTGCCAGAAAACAACTATGAAGCTATGATTCGTGGATTTATGAAATCCAAGACCAATCGAGATTTTGTCTTGATTACAAATGTTGAAACCAATAAATTTTACGATAAACTTCTAGCAGAAACCCAATTCGACCAAGATCCTCGGATTAAATTTGTGGGTACAGTCTATGACCAAGATTTATTGAAGTATATCCGCGAACACGCCTATGCCTATCTCCACGGTCACGAAGTGGGAGGGACCAATCCGTCCTTGCTAGAAGCTCTAGCTTCCACTCAGCTTAATCTCCTATTGGATGTTGGCTTTAACCGTGAAGTTGGTCAAGAGGCTGCAATTTATTGGCAAAAAGAAGCTCTGGATCAAGCGATTGATCAGGCAGAAACTCTTACAGATCAAGATATTTTGGAAGCCGATCGAGCTTCTAGTCAGCGTATTGCCCAAGCCTTTACTTGGGAGAAGATTGTTACAGATTATCAGAACTTGTTTAAGGAAAGCTAATGAAACGTATTTTGTACCTCCACGCTGGAGCAGAAATGTATGGGGCCGACAAGGTTCTCCTCGAATTGATTAAACGCCTTGATAAAACCGAATTTGAAGCCCATGTTATTTTGCCCAATGATGGGGTACTAGTAGAGGCTCTAAGGCAAGTTGAGGCTCATGTGGATGTTATTCCCTACCCTATTTTAAGACGGAAGTACTTTAATCCAAAAGGGATTCTCGATTACACAACTTCCTATCGTCGTTTTTCCAAAAAATTAGTGGATTACGCTCGAAATCATAAGATTGATGTTATTCATAATAATACAACAGCTGTCTTGGAAGGGATTTATCTGAAAAAGAAATTGGGAATTCCTTTGATTTGGCATGTGCATGAAATTATTGTGAAACCGAAACAAATTTCAGACTTCATCAACTTCCTGATGGGGCGTTACGCGAATCAAATTGTCACGGTGTCACAAGCAGTGGCGGACCATGTACTAAAATCGAAATCGATTAAATCTGAGCAGGTTCAGGTCATCTATAATGGGGTTGATAATGAGATTTATAAACCAATGGATGGTCGAAAGATTCGGGAGCATTTTGGAATCGCTCAAGAGCAAACGGTTATCGGGATGATTGGTCGTGTTAATGCCTGGAAAGGCCAAGGTGATTTCCTGGAAGCTGTTCTTCCACTTTTACAAGAAGATAAGAAGCGATTGGCCTTTCTTGCAGGCTCCGCTTTTGAAGGTGAAGAATGGCGCGTGGAAGAACTGGATGCCGCTATTGCTGATTCCGGTTATGCAGATCAGATTAAGCGTATTGACTATTATGATAAGCCTCAAGAACTCTATAATCTCTTTGACTTGTTTGTCCTGCCAAGTACCAATCCAGATCCACTGCCAACTGTTGTTTTGGAGGCTATGGCATCTGGGAAACCTGTTGTGGGTTATCGCCATGGAGGTGTCTGTGAAATGGTTGCCGAGGGTCAAAATGGTCTCCTGGCTCAACCAAGAAATCCAACCATGCTGTCAGAGTCGATGAAAGAGTTATTGGAAAATCCTGATAAATTGGCTGCCTTTGGGGAGACATCATTGAAGCGACAGCTAGAGCAGTTCTCCCTTCAATCCTATATTGGGAATTTTTCTACATTGTATAGAGAGATTGGAAATGAACGATGATTGAAAGCATCAAAAAAAAAGTAAAACCTTATGTTTTTGCATGGAGGTATAGGAAAGATTAAAATGAATACATTATTTGCTATCGATTTTGTTGTAACTTGGGTTGATGGTAGTGATCCTATATGGCGTGAAAAGAAGTCAAAATTTGATAGCTCTATTAATACTTCAAAGAATAGTATGAATTCCCAAAAAGCTTATCGAGAATGGGGGACGTTTAAGTATTGGTTTAGGGGAGTTGAGAAATTTGCTCCTTGGGTTAATAAAGTATATTTAGTAACAGATAACCAGAGTCCAGAATGGCTAGATATAACTAGTTCTAAATTGGTTGTGGTAGATCATAAAGAGATTATTGATAATAAATATCTTCCTGTTTTTTCTGCCAATCCTATTGAAAGTAATATTCATAATATATCTGGTTTATCAGAGCATTTTGTCTTTTTTAATGATGATATGTATTTGACCGCTCCTGTTTCTCCGACAGATTTTTTCTCTGAGGATGGTCTACCTAAGTATAACACTGCTTTATCCCCCATTATTCCAGAGCGTTATGGAACTGGTCATTTTCAAATTAATGATATGGAAATTGTGACCAGTTATTTTTCGCGTAATGAAATTTTGAAAAATGGAAAATTTTTATCTCTAAAGCAAGGAGTCAAACAAGTCATTAAAAGTTTGATGTATAGGAATAGTAAATTTATCTGTGGTTTTTGGGAAAGTCACTTACCATATCCGTTATTAAAATCAACATTTGATTTAGTTTGGAGTTTAGAGAAGGAAGTGCTTGAAAAAACCTCTGCTAGTAGATTTAGAAGCCCTTCAGATACTAATGTTTGGTTGTTTAAATACTGGCAGATTGCAAGCGGACAATATGCTATTGGTGATACAAACTTAGGTGCATTGGTCTCCTTAGATAATGCAAATGAAGATTTTTGGAAGTTATTGCTATCTCAAAAATACAAAGTTCTATGTGTCAATGATGGCTTTAATATCCAGGATGAGGAATTAGTGATGTCAGATTTTATTGTTACTATGGATAAACTGCTACCTGAGAAAAGTTGTTTTGAGAAATGAAAGAAAGAGAGAACTTATGACTTCAGTTTGTGCACTCGTTGTCACTTATAATCGTTCAAAATATCTGCAAAAAGCTTTGAAAGGTATTTTAAGTCAGAATCAAGAAGTTTCTGGTGTTTTGATTTTTAATAATAAATCTACAGATTCTACTGAACAGGATTTAATGGATTTAGGCTATCTTGCTACAACAGATAATACTATTCAAGAAAAAAAACTATATAAAACTCAAAAAGATGGAAGAGATTTCTATTACTATCTAAATGATGCCAATTTAGGTGGTGCAGGTGGTTTTGCAAATGGTATTGATTTGATTTCAAAACTTGATTATGATTATGTATGGATTATGGATGATGATGTATTTCCTGAGCCAGATTGTTTGAGTGAGATTATGAATCAGATGACTTTGAACGGTTCTTTGGTAGGAATTCCAAATCGAACGGATGAAAATTTTGATGATAAGGCTTGTGTTGATTTTGATTTTGAAAATTATCATAAGTTTTGGACTGAAATGAGAAAGATAAAAATTTCAGGTCCGTTTATAGATGATGCTGTAAAAGTCGTCGATATGCCATTTGAAGGTCCAGTTGTAGAGATGAATCTTCTTCGTAAAGTTGGTATCCCTGATAGTGGTTTCTTTATTGAATATGATGATTCTGATTTTGCTCAACGCTTACAAGAGCATTCAGATATTATTTTTGCGACAAAAGCACAATTACATCGTCAACTAGCAGTTAAATCAGATCCTAATGCTATTCAAAAAATAGAACCCTATAATTGGCGTAATTACTATAAGATTCGGAATAACATTATTTTTGATAAGCGTTATGGAAAAAACTGGAAAGTTCGCCAATTAAGTCCGTTTATTTTGATTGCTCATCATATTGTTCTTGCTCTTCGTCACCGTCATTTCAGAAATAATATGCCAATTATTTGGAGAGGATTCTGGGATGGTATTTTTCAGAAGATGGGCAAGAGAGTAGACCCCAATTATTAAAAGGAGAATAGAATGTCGGAGTTTTTGTTAAGTTTTATTATGCCGACGTATAATTCATCAGAGTATCTTATTCAGACACTAGACAGCTTAATTGATTCAATAGGAGATCATAGTAAAACAGTCGAAATCTTATGCGTTGATGATGGTTCTAGGGATAATACGGTCGAAATTTTAAAGTCCTACCAAGCAAAATTTTCTAATTTAAAAGTTTTTCAAAATGAACATGCTGGTGTGAGTACGGCTCGTAATACAGCATTAGATAATGTAAATGGTGAATATCTGAGTTTTGTGGATAGTGATGACCTATACGAAAAAAATTTTTTAGATGATTTTCTTAAATGTGATAAAGACTTTGATATTTTATTCACAGATGTGGAAAAACTTGAAGGAGATTTGAAGTATATTGATATTTCTAAAGAAGAGAAGTTAGAAGTTTTTAAAAATAATTTTTCAATTGGTCATTATAAAATTCACCCTGGTGTGGCTGGAAAATTCTTCAGAACTGCACTTATTTCTGATAATGAATTACGATTTAATACGAGTTTGTCGTTTGCAGAGGATATTTTATTTAATTTTACAGCATTGACAAAAGCAGAAAATGTTCATTTATCTTCTGTTGATTTTTATAATGTTAATGGTAGTCATAGTTTAATGTTTTACAATGATAAAAATTTAGAGGGTCAAATTGTTTTTGTCAATAAGGTACGTGAATTATTGACGTTATATCCGGAATCTTCTAACAAAGAGTTATTAGAAAATATGATTATTTTAAAAGCAATGACAGTGTATATCGACCGTTATTTTGGCCCTCTATGGTTAAATAAGACATATTCTTTAAAAAAAGCTTCTCAATTACTTAAGGAGACGATAGAAACAAACGATTTTCACAAAGCGTTTCGTAGTAATGCATTAGATTATGCTATCGGTAATCGATATATTATTTTTCGGAAATTACTGAAATGTAGACAGTATAAACTTTGCCTTCTTTATAATCGAGTTATGGATAAATTAAAAGGATATGAAAGGTTTAGGAGCTAGTAAATGAATTAAACCAACATTATTATAGAAAGAATAGGTTTGTCAAGATTATTAGATTATTTGTTGAGAAATTCTACTACTCCTTGTCGTTAGTGTCCTAAGGGCAAGGTAAGAATATGATTAAGATAAATTTAGATAGACTTTTAATTGGTTTTGAATTAACTTTTGTGATTGGACGGGATTTTGGGGAAGATGGAAATAGTGTTGGATTATATTAAAGAAACCAACAGAAGTTCCTAGAATTTTTATTACTAATTACTATTAACTGAATAATTACGCATTTTTGAGTTCGATTGCTGCAGACTATGTTTATAATTTATAATTATATTTATGAGCATAAGTGTCTATTCTATGTAGAAGGGGGGACAGTGTGAGACTTGTAAAAAATTATCTTTATAACTTATCTTATCAAATCTTACTGATATTACTTCCGATTATTACAACGCCTTATATAACAAGAATTTTTTCTTCCAATGATTTAGGAATTTATGGTTTTTATAATTCTATTGTAACCTATTTTTTGCTACTTGCTGGGTTAGGTGTTGCTAATTATGGAACACGTATGATTTCCCAAAATAGGAATCAGATTTCATCGACATTTTGGTCAATATATCAGCTTCAGTTTATAACTTCATTATTATCTGTTTTATTTTATATGGTTCTCATTATCGGAGTTCCTCAGATGCATCATCCAGTTGCTTTTTTACTGACTATTAATCTTATTTCAAGAGGATTGGATATTTCCTGGTTGTTTCAAGGTTTAGAGGATTTTAGAAGAATAACAGCTCGAAATATGACGGTTAAACTTCTGGGGGTCATTTCTATCTTTCTCTTTATTAGATCAGATACTGATTTGTACCTATATGTATTTTTATTGACTTTTTTTGAGTTTGTAGGTCAATTGAGTATGTGGTTACCAGCTAGGAGCTATATTGGTAGATTTCATTTCGATTGGGAAAATGTAAAAAAGCATTTAGAACCGGTCATTTTGTTGTTTCTTCCTCAGGTCGCTATTTCTTTATATGCGACCCTTAATAGAACCATGTTGGGAGCATTGTCATCGACTCAGGATGTCGGAATTTATGATCAGGCTTTGAAAATTGTAAATATATTGTTGACTATTGTTACTTCTTTAGGAAGCGTCATGTTACCAAGGGTATCGAACTTATTAGCTGATGGAGATGAAAAAGCAGCTAATAGACTGCTTGACATGGCTTTTAAAGCTTATAATCTGATTATTTTTCCATTGATTACTGGAATGCTCTTAATTAATTCAGACTTTGTTAGTTTTTTCTTAGGAGATGATTTTCAAGATGCACGTTATGCAATTGCCATTATGATCTTTCGTATATTCTTTATCGGATGGACAAATATCATGGGAATTCAGATTCTCATTCCGCATAATAAAAATAGAGAGTTTATGATTTCTACGATTATACCTGCTTTTATCAGTGTGGGATTGAATTTAGTATTAATTCCATCTTTGGGCTATATTGGAGCAGCTATTGTATCTGTTTTAACTGAATTTTTAGTTTGGGTATTTCAACTTTTCTTTACAAGAGAATATATAAAAGATTTAATAATTTTGTCTACAATGATTAAAATTATTATTTCATCTATCTTAATGTACGGAGTTGTAAGTTGTTTTCAGGTATTGACTAGGTTTAAACCGACTATTAATGTAGTCTTAGATAGTTTAATTGGTTTAGTTATTTATATTTTGCTTATTTTACTTTTAAAAGTCATAAATCTAAAAGAGATTAAGGAAAGTTTGGAGAAAAAATATTCTAATGTCTGAAAGAAATATGGGATTAGATTTGTTGAAGGTGATGGCATGTATAGGTGTTGTCAGCTTACATACAATGATTGGTGGATTTAAGACAACGGAGAGTTGGAATATTAGTGCCTACTTGTATTATTTAGGGACATACTCTATCCCTCTCTTCTTTATGGTTAATGGTTATTTTTTGTTGGGTAAGAAGAATCTAAGCTATTCGTATGTGTTTAATAAGTTGAAATTGATTGTTTTCTCGGTTTCCTTTTGGAATATTGTTATTTGGGTGCTTAAACGAGATTTTACTGTTAATCCATTTAAAACTATTCTAGGATCTCTTGTTCAAAAAGGTTACTTTAGTCAATTTTGGTTTTTTGGTGCTCTAATTATTATTTATTTGACTCTACCCATGGTAAAACAGTTTTTAACGAACTCTAGAAAATATAGAAATACTCTCTTTTTTCTTATGTTAATAGGGATTGTATTTCAAATTTCTAATATTTTATTTAATCAAGCGATACAGTCTTATGTAATTCAAAGTTTTCGACTTTGGACATGGTATTTTTACTATTTAATGGGTGGTTTTATAGGTAATATCAACTCTAAAGTAGTAGAAAAGTTGGACAATCTGATAGTTAAATTCGTGGTGATACTTGCTTTTGTTTTATCACCAATATATCTCTTTATTGTAGCTAAGTACATTCATCACAGTTTATATGCAGAGTTCTTTTATGATGATATATTTGTCAAAATAATTAGTATTGGAATTTTTGTTGTATTGCTAAATGTTAAAGTACAAGAAAAGTTTACTTCATTTTTACAGTATTTATCTTCACTGATTATGGGAGTATTTATAGTACATACTTATGTGATGAAAGTTGTGGAAAAGTTTATCAATTTTGATTTTTATTTTTCCTATGTTAATTTTTTTATAATGACATTATTAATTAGTTTTGTAATTTCAGCCATTTTAGACAGAATTCCAATAATCAGATGTATGATTCGTTTGTAGAATTTTAGGAGATTTATTATGTACGATTATCTTATTGTAGGAGCAGGGCTTTCAGGTGCTATTTTTGCTCATGAGGCAACTAAGCGGGGGTTGAAAGTTAAGGTCATTGATAAGCGGAATCACATTGGTGGGAATATCTATTGTGAAAATGTAGAGGGGATTAATGTCCACAAGTATGGAGCTCATATTTTTCATACTTCTAATAAGAGGATTTGGGATTATGTGAATCAATTTGTAGAGTTTAATCGTTATACAAATTCGCCAATTGCTAATTACAAGGGGCAGTTGTATAATCTACCTTTTAACATGAATACTTTTTATGCTCTTTGGGGAACAAAGACTCCTGCAGAAGTTCAGGCAAAGATTGCAGAACAAACAGAGTTTATGAAGGATAAAGAACCTGAGAACTTGGAAGAGCAGGCGATTAAATTAATTGGTCCAGATGTTTATGAAAAGTTGATTAAGGGATATACAGAGAAGCAATGGGGACGTTCTGCGACGGATTTACCACCTTTTATCATCAAACGCCTTCCTGTTCGGCTAACATTTGACAATAATTATTTTAATGATACTTATCAGGGAATTCCTATTGGTGGTTATAATGTTATTGTTGAAAACATGCTAGAGGGCATTGAAGTTGAACTTGAAGTAGACTTTTTTGAAAATCGTAGTGAGCTGGAAGCATCGGCCCGTAAGGTTGTGTTTACAGGTATGATTGATCAATATTTTGAATACAAACATGGTGAGTTAGAATATCGCAGTCTTAATTTCGAACATGAAGTTTTAGATATGGAAAATTATCAAGGTAATGCTGTCGTGAATTATACTGAGCGAGAGATTCCTTATACACGTATCATTGAACATAAACATTTTGAATTTGGTCAGCAAGAAAAAACAGTGATTACTCGTGAATATCCTGCGGATTGGAAACGAGGAGATGAGCCTTATTATCCAATTAATGACGCTACCAACAATGCTATTTATGCTAAGTATTTGGAAGAAGCCAAGAAAAATTCTAACGTTATTTTTTGCGGTCGCTTAGCAGATTATAAATATTATGATATGCATGTCGTGATCGAACGTGCCTTACAGGTAGTGGAAGAAGAATTAGGATAAGAATTGGAGAGAAATGACGCAGGAGAAAATTGATTTTGTTGTAACGTGGGTGGACGGTTCTGATCCGGTATGGTTAGAGAGAAAAAAGACTTGTCTACAAGAAAAATTTGGGATTGAGTTGGATTCCTCAAAGAAGAGTGGTGAATTTTTTAGAGACAGAGGATTTCTTTGTGAAAGGATTATCGGAATATATACAGGTTTATGCTGTGTACTACGAAAACACAATTACATCAATAGTTAACCAAAAAGGCGGCTGCAACTGATTTAACAGAACTATTTATTTGGTGTTAATATTATAGTACGAGAGTTAATGTCACTTGTAATAATCACTATGGAAAAAATTAGAATCTTAGATAGCTGGTTCCACTTTTGATATTGGTATAACGCATTTGAAATTCAATTATCACTGTATACTTATGACAAAAATTTTTATAGAAGGTGTTTTTCAACGGATTGGTGAACAAGTAGACGTAGATTATTAATGGTTTATGAGGATATAGTCTTGAAAAAAGATTAGATTTCTTAAAATTTCGGTAAGTTCTATCATGTTGCTAGCAAGGTAAATACCGATATTGTTGCAAATTTAAAAATATTTAGTTTTTTTGAAGTTATACATTATGTATATGAGGAGTAAAACCCTAGTTTGATAGGTAACGTATCCAGACAGTTTCTAAGTTGGATAACTTTAAAGTATAGAATTAAGGACAATGCTATTTTATACCACAAAATTCATTCCCTAATTGCCATCTAGGTAGAAGATCTGCTTTAAAATATCTTAAAAAGTATATTTATTCAGTTCATTTGGATCTGATGAGGTTCCGGATTAACTACATAGAAGGTTTTGAGGCTTTGCACTATAGGATTGATTTTGATATTTGCTCTAGTCCAACAGGGAATTATTTAAGATATAATAATCCTAATAAATATCGTTATATTTGGCGTTTGGTATACTAGCTATTGTTTACAGGGAGTCAGCTGAGGGTAATTCTGTTTTGACTCATAACGTAGATTTTATTACGTATTGATAGTTTTTCTTATTTAGAAAAGGTCTTGGTTGGTGTAACTAAAATACTTGTTAATTTATCTACTTTCTCTATCCAATTATTAGAAGCAATTTTTACAGTTTGCGGTTAAGTATGTGAGTAATTGTCAGGTGGTTTGATACAATGATAGAATTAAAGGAATCGATATTTAATAGATTAGTTTTCGAGAAGGAGTAACTGATAGCCAATGAACCGTGATAGATTTTTTTCGGATAATATTTATTTACTGACTTTATTCATCTGGATAATTTATTGTTCGTTATTGAGGACGACATATTTTTCAGTGATAGAGGGGTTTAGTATTTTTTATAGACCTTTGCTTTATATTACGTTGATACTTCTTGCCTTGAAGGAATTTATTGATTTTCCCCGAACAATTAGAGAGTTTATTAATAATCCTTCTAAATTATTAATATTTCTAGCTTTTGTTTTAGTCTTTTTAATTCGATCTAGGAATAGAGATCAGCTACTAGACATCAATGTATTAATGTTAACTTTTTCTGCTCGTACAGTTTCTTATAAGAAATTATTGGCTACATTTTCTTTAGCTACTTTTATGGTGCTAGCTATTACAATATTTGCTAGTTCTAAAGAGTATATAGCGAATATGATTCAAAAAAGTGATGTAGGATATCGTTACAGTTTGGGTTTCGGTTATGTTTCATATGCATCTCAAAGAATGTTTTTTGGATTATGTTCCTATATGATGTTCAGAGGAAAGCGAATTTCAATCGTGGAAATCATGTCACTTCTCATTATGACAGTGTACCTCTATGGTCAAACCGGAACTAGTAGTCCTTATTATTTGAGTTTACTATTTATAGGTTATGTATTTATCAGTTGTAAGTTATTCAAGAAAGATTTTATTATCGAAAATAATATTCTTTCATTTATGGCTAGATGGAGTTTTGTTTTAGCTACACTTGTGTTGATGTATCTTTTTTATTTTGCACCAAGTAGCATTTTTCAGCTAATGGATGAATTCACTAATAATCGTTTACGATTATCCGTTGAAGGATATCGTAATTTTGGTGTTAGTCTTTTAGGAAGGAGACTTCAATTTACAACGCTTGATATCTTCGGTAACTTCCTGAGTAATTATAACTATATCGACAGTTCGATTGTTCAATCAATGGTAATAGATGGCCTCTTTTATTATTTATTCTTTGCAGTATATGGAATACAAAAGTCTATTGACTACTTTATCCAATTAAGAAAAGAGATTGTAGTGGTCGGGATGGTTGTAATGGTTCTACACAGTATGTTTGATCCTCAGCTTTTTGTTCTCCTTTATTCTCCGCTCTTATTAATGCTAAGTCGAATTTTTAGAGTAGAGGTAGAAGTGGATGGGCTACACTAAACTAGACAGAAATTATAAATACTTCTAAAATTGAATCAAAAGGAGAATATTATGGATAGATGTACCCGCCGTCATTTCAGTGATGAATTTAAACAACAAATCGTAGATCTTTATCAAGCAGGAAAAAGGCGCAGTGAAATTATCGGTCAATCTTTTGGAGGACAGAAATCAACTGAATTATTTAAAGAAGCTATTCAAAGTATCCCTTATTCGTAAGCTCCCAATAACAGAGTATATTGAAAAAAAAAAACAAGATTCTAAGCAGCTTGCTTTTGATATTCTCCCCTTATAGTGGACAGTGAAAAAACAAAATTTCACTAGAAGCTATAGGGGTTGTTTTCTTATGTCTAAAAGAAGTTCAAAATCAGTAGGAGAGAAACTTGAGATTGTATTGCTTTATCTCAATCATCATAAATCCATAGGTTACTTAGCTAAACAAAGCCAGGTATCCTACAAAACGATTCAAGAGTGGATTCGAAAATACAAACAAGATGGTATTAATGGTCTCTATGAAAGTCGAACTTGGAAGAAATATAGCCAGGAGCTGAAAGAACAGGCTGTATTTGACTATTTAGAAGGCCGAGGAAGCCAAGAGAGTTTGGTTAAAAAATATGGAATATCAGATCGAAGTGTTCTCAGAAAGTGGATAAACATTTATACTAGTGGTAATAAGTTGAAATCTACTAGTAGAGGATATTTTAGGATGAAAAAGGGACGTAAAACAACTTTTGAAGAACGGCTTGAGGCCGTAAACTTTACGATTGCTCACGATAAAAACTATCAAGCAGCTGTTGAAAAGTATGGTATTTCTTACCAACAAATCTATTCATGGGTAAGAAAATTTGAAAAAGAAGGTAGTCGAGGCTTAGAAGACCGTCGTGGAAAAGGACTTGAAAGCAAGTTGAATTTAACGAATGAAGAGGAATTACTCCTTAAGCTTAAACAATTAGAGGAACGCAATCGACTACTAGAAATGGAGAACGGTCTTCTAAAAAAGCTTCAAGAGATCGATCTACGGATTAAAGTGATAAGCTTGCGAACCAAATATTATGTACTGAGTGGGTCATCTCAGTATATCCAAGTTAAATCAATAGAGAAAATCTATTTGCTCAACTAATTGGGATAATATTTCCTCTTGTTTTATGCTATAATTTTTACAAATAATAAAGATGTGTATAGAGTTTATTCGGGAATCAGTGATTTTTTATGTATTTAATTTAAATTTCATATCGTATTGAATATTAGATTTATTTTGTGAATAGAGGTAAAAGATGGAAGAACAGGATTGGAAAGAACTTTATAAAGATACTTCAGATTGGCTTAAATTTGTTGAGGTGAAGATAACTGCATTACTAACATTCGAAACTGGTTTGTTTTATTTTATCAGTAAGTTGCAACCGACATCAGAAAATTCGATTTTTATATGTCTCTCTTTTATAGGCATGGTTCTTTCGATATGTTGTTTGGTATGGGCTATATTGCCTACTATTAGTGATTCAAAAAATCCAATGTATTTTTTATCCTGGTCAGATGAAAATTTTTCGCTACCGATCGATTTCAAAAAAGAAGATTGTTATCAACAGCAAATTAGAGAGATTTCTAAAGTTACAAAGAATAAAATGATGAAACTGAGGTTATCTATAATTGTGTACTTCGTTTCGATTTTGTTTTTTATAGTGTTTACTCAATTTTAAAGGAATTTATGATGGAAAGAAACAAAATAAAAGCATTAGCTGATAGATTGATAAATAAAATCGAATTAGATATTCCAATTAATTTTGATGATTTGTTTGATCATTTTAATGATTTAGAAATTCGATATGATGTAAAAAATTTAGATGTTGAAGGTCGAATTACCGTTGAAAATATAGATTGTAATACTATGTATGTAGTTGAATTAAGAGGTGACGGTCGAAGTAATAGAGATAGATTTACAATTGCTCACGAATTAGGTCATCTTTTTCTGGGGCATGTTAAACAGTATGAGGTTTTATACAGGAGAGGTGCAAATGAGTTAGAGTATGCTGCAAACCAATTTGCAGCTGATTTGCTAATGCCGGAGGATGTATTTATAAAAAAAGTAAATTCGTCCCTAGATGAAAATCATGAGTGCGATATATCAGCAGTTAGTGAATATTTTCAGGTATCTGATTCGGCAGTTTTAACTAGAGGAAAGTTTTTAGGGATATTCGAATGGTAGAAAATGTTGCTGATTATCTTCTTGAGACTGAAGATTCAAGGGAACCTAATGAGCAAAAAGATTTTGTTTATCTGTTTTGTTCATTTGATATTGTGAATTCTACTTATTTAAAGTCAATCAATTCTAGATGGGCTGAATTATTTAATTATTTTTACGATAAAAGTCAAAATAAGTTATCTGAATATGGATTTGAATTTTGGAAATATATTGGAGATGAAGTCCTTTTTTATAAAAAATTAAATTCGGAAGATTTGAATACTCTTTATTCGATTCCATATGATTTGTTCAAATCTATGCAAGCTATACAGAGTTATATTCACAGTGAGTTTCAAGATACAAAGATGTATATAGCGTTAAAAGGTACGTTATGGATTTCAAAAGTGCTTGAAACCAATCTAGATGACTTAACAAACTTTGAAACTGTAAATAAAAATATACAAATTAAGAAGATTCCTAATTTGACATATTCAGAATATCCCTACGAATTCATTGATTTTCTTGGCCCTGATATTGATTTGGGTTTTAGGATTAGTAAATTGGCTATTAGGAACCAATTATTAGTCAGCGCAGAATTTGTTCAGATTCAAAATATTTTAAGCCGAAGTCCACATAGTATTCCAGAAGCTAAAGCATACCTCTCACATTATAGAAGTATTGGAAATAAACAACTAAAAGGAATTTGGCATGAGAGAGATTATCCACTTATAATGTATCATCCTAATTGGAGTGAAGATGTTTTTGAATATGATGAAAAAAATTACAGTCTTGAGAATCTAAAGGAAGATGTTGCGAATTATTTAGATAGAGTGTTTAAATCTTTGGGGAAATACGAGGAACTTAGTGAGTATGTCGTTACTATAAAAAGTACAATTCAAGATAAGAAAAAAGTCACTAAAATTGAATCACCAGTAGATATTCATATAGCAGCGATTATATTTAATAGCCAAAAACAGGTGTTACTTTTAAAAAGAGGTTATAAAAAAAGTTCGCCTGATAAGTTTGATTTTGGGTGTATAAATTTAGTAAATGGTCAAACAATAGAACAAACATTGAATGAATATTATGATTTTGGATCAGATAGTCATCTACAATTAAGGAAAAATAAGTCAACGAATAAGCCAATACCAATAGCTATATATGAATATGAAAGAAGTAGTGGTAATACCATAAATGGCTTACTTTTTACAGGTGTTTTATCATTTAAAAATGTACCTAAATCTTTTCGTGATTATGAGTGTTGTGAATTTATCAACATAGATGTTTTGAAAGAATATGAACTATTTGATGATAGTGAAGAGAATATCAAGATTGCTTTTGAAGCTAATTTTGGTAGTGCTTAATTATAAATATTAAATAATAGTGTGAATGAAGAATCCTCCCAAAATATCGGCTCTTAGTCCTCTCGCATTCCTTCCCTAGGGATGCGATTTTTACTCTATCCAAGAAAACGTTTGCAATCTATCTTTAAAACGCTTACAATGGTATCAACAATACATCTGTAGGAGGATTTTATGAAGAAGATGGTTGCGCATGAGATTTTCTCTATTCGGAAATTGTCAACAGGAATTGCGTCTGTTGGGATTGCAATGACTTTCACGGGTGGTCAGGTAGCTGCGGATGAGGTCACCCAGTCTGCGCCTGTGCTGCAGGATCAGGGAGTGGAGGTCAAAGAAGCTGTCGATTCGACGGTTTACCAGGCTGAGCCGATTATGGAAGAGCCTATCATGGCCGTTCAGCCAGTGGCAGAGGAGTCCGCTGATGTTGCTGATTCTCAGGCTCAGAGGTCGGAGGTTGTGGTTTCAGATGTTTCTGCTTCGGTTGAAGGAAAGAGTGATCCGATTGCGGAAGGGAGCTTCCGTGTTCATTTTAAAGAGCTGCCTTCAGATAATGTGGAGAGTTTAGGTTTGTGGTCCTGGGATGATGTAGAGGTGCCATCATCGGATAAGGGTGGTTGGCCTACGGGGGCTACGAGTTTTGCACAGGCTGGACGTGATGATTACGGGTATTACATGGATGTCCGGATGAAGGGGGAGCAGGCTAAGAAGATTAGTTTGTTGATTAACAATATAGCTGGTGAGAATATAACTGGGGACAAGACGATTGAGCGGATTCATTCGGATATGAACCAAGCTTGGTTTGATCAGAATTTTAAGTTGAGTCTGTATAAGCCTTTGCAGGAGGGCTATCTCCGGATTAACTATTTCCGGACGGATGGCAATTATGACCAGAAGAGTCTTTGGCTTTGGGGTGATGTTGCGGATGTGAAGATGGGGGATTGGCCGGATGGTGTGAATTTTGAGCATCAGGGTCAGTATGGTGTTTACCGAGATGTGAAGCTGACAGAGTTGGCAAATTCGATTGGATTTTTGTTATTGGACGAGAGTCAGTCTGGTGATGCGGTGAAGATTCAGCCTAAGGATTACAATTTCTCCGATTTGAGGAATCATACGCAGATTTTTCTCAAGGATGATGATGCAACGATTTATACGAATCCATACTACATCAATGATATTCGAGTACTAGGGGCTGCTCATAATCGTTTAGATTCCTTGGAGGCTTCTTTCTCAACTCTGGATGGCATCAGTAAGGAAGAGTTGTTGGAAAAACTATCGGTTCTGGATAAGGATGCCAAGTCTGTCGTAGTTCGTGATCTGGTGGTGGATCCCGAGGGCAAGAAGGTTCAGCTTTTAGGTGATTTTTCTGCAGAGGGAGCAGGTTATACACTCAAGTATGGAAATGATGTCTTTCCAACCAAGATGGGTTGGCAGCTTAAGGATCAGCTTTATGGTTACCAAGGTGAACTGGGTGCTCGTGTTTCTGAACAGGGTCGAGTGGTAGATCTAACCTTGTGGTCACCTAGTGCGGAGCAGGTGGATCTAGTCTTATATGATAAGCTTGATCCTAATCGGGTGGTTGGAAAACTCCCTTTAACTAGAGGATATAAGGGACAATGGAATCTTCAATTAAATCTTTCTTCCGGATTGGGAGTCGAAGATTATCGCGGATATTTCTATCATTATCAAATCACGCGCCAAGGTGAAAAGGTCTTGGTATTGGATCCGTATGCGAAATCCCTAGCGGCTTGGAATAGTGATCTGGCGGATCAAGGGCCGGCTAATCGGATTGCCAAAGCAGCCATTGTGGATCCTAGTGAGGTTGGGTCAAAGGACTTGGATTTTGCTTCTATTCCTAACTTTAAGCAAAGGGAAGATGCTGTGATTTATGAAGCCCATGTTCGAGACTTCACTTCTGATCCGGCAATTGGAGACGATTTAAAGAATCAGTTCGGAACTTTTGCGGCTTTTGCGGAACGCTTGGCATATCTCAAGGAATTGGGTGTGACGCATATCCAACTCTTGCCAGTCATGAGTTATTATTACGTTAATGAGTTGAAGAATGGGGAGCGTTTGGCAGATTATGCGTCTTCCAATAGCAATTATAACTGGGGTTATGATCCGCAATCTTACTTTGCACTTGGCGGTATGTATACAACAGATCCTAGCGATCCGATGAAGCGGATTGAGGAATTCAAGAATCTAGTTCATGAAATTCATCGGCAAGGTATGGGAGTTATCTTGGATGTCGTCTACAATCATACGGCTAAAACCTTTCTCTTCGAGGATTTAGAGCCACACTATTATCACTTTATGGAGAGTGATGGAACGGCTAAATCCAGTTTCGGTGGGGGACGTTTGGGAACTACTCACTACATGAGTCGTCGGGTCTTGGTCGATTCCATTAAGTATTTGGTGGATGAATATAAGATTGATGGTTTCCGCTTTGATATGATGGGGGATCATGATGCTGAGGCGATTGAACGAGCCTTTGTGGAAGCTAAGAAACTTAATCCAAATATCATCATGCTTGGAGAAGGTTGGCGGACTTTTACAGGTGACACCAATCAGCCAGTCAAGCCAGCTGATCAGGATTGGATGAGTTCAACCGATACGGTTGCAGTATTCTCGGATGAGATTCGGAATACTCTTAAGTCCGGTTATCCGAATGAGGGACAGCCAGCCTTTATTACGGGTGCTCCTAAGAGTCTGGAGTCTGTCTTTAATAATATAAAGGCTCAGCCAGGGAATTTTGTGGCGGATGATCCAGGGGATGTCATTCAATACATTGCTGCTCATGACAATCTAACCCTCTTTGATATTATTGCCCAATCCATTAAGAAGGACCCGAGCAAGAGAGAGAACACGGCGGAAATTCACCAGCGTCAGCGTTTGGGCAATCTTCTTGTGCTGACCTCGCAAGGGACACCGTTTATCCACTCTGGGCAGGAGTATGGTCGTACCAAGCAGTTCCGCCATCCTGAGTATCGTTATCCGGTTTCAGAAGATAAGGTTCCGAATAAGGCACATTTGCTAACCAATGCGGATGGTACTCCTTTCGATTATCCTTATTACATCCATGATTCCTATGATTCGTCCGATGCTATTAACAAGTTTGATTGGAGCAAGGCGACTAATGCCAGCCTTTATCCTGACAATGTCCGTACTCATGATTTCACCAAGGGACTTATTGCCTTGCGTAAGTCCAGTGATGCCTTTCGTTTAGGGACAAAAGAAGAAGTGGATAAGAATGTGACCCTATTGACGGTACCAGGCCAAAATGGTATCAGCAGTGAAGACCTAGTCATCGGTTATCAAACTGTAGCTAGCAATGGTGATCGTTATGCCGTCTTTGTTAACGCAGATAGCAAGGAGCGTACTTTTACCTTAACAGGTGCTTATCGAGACCTTTTACAAGGACAAGTCCTAGTTGATGGAGCGCGTGCAGGAACGCAAGCGTTGACCAATCTTCAAGGTGTCAGTCTTGGGCAAGATAATTTAACCTTGGCTCCTTTGACTGCTACCGTTCTTGTACTTCGTGCCCAAGTTGAGAAAACACAAACGGTTGTGAAAGAAAAAATTGTCGAGGAGCAATTCCCAATTGAGGAAGAATTTGTCTACGATTCGACACTCCCTCAAGGTTATCGACAAGTTCTTCAAGAAGGTCAACCAGGCAAGAAAAGCAGTCGTTATCTAGAAACTTGGCAAGATGGAAAAGTGATTGAGAGTAAGCTAGTGTCAGAAACAGTTGAGACTGGCCAAAAACGGATTATTTTGCTTGGAGTAGCAGTATCAGAGGGCTTGGGACAAACCACGGTATCTCCACTAACTCCAGAAAATTTAAGCAAGCATACAACCATAATGGAACAAAGACCAACTACCGAGCAAGCGAACGAAGGTGGAAAGAGACTCCCACATACAGGAGAAGAATCTAGCTTACTCGCTCTGCTTGGTGTAAGCATAACAGCTATGAATGTAGGACTTCTTAAGAAAAAAGAAGATTAATCCTCGAAAGTAGAAGTAAACTAGCCCCTTGGAAAATTGACACCCAAGGGGCTAGTTTTGGAGTTGGGGCTATCTGTTAAGATTGGTTCTGTTGTCTCTTATTTGTATCCTCTTCTTTTTCGTGTTATTCTATAGACTATCTAGAAGGGAAGAAGAGGTTGCTAAAGTTCTGTGATGAAAAAATGGATGGGATGGCTATTGGCAATGTTGGTTTTGGTGAGTTTGGGAGCTGGTTTACTGTTAAATAAGGAGGTGGCTGCGATGGAGAAATATACTTTTCCTGCAGAGGATGAGAAGCATGAGGGAACTTGGTTAACTTGGCCGCATGCTAAGACTTATGGTAAAGCTTATCAAAAATCCATTGAACCGATTTGGGTACAAATGGCTAAGTCTCTACACACGGGTGAGAAGGTTCATATCATGGTCTATGATGAGCAGGAAGAAGCGCGTGTTCGTGTGCTTCTGGAGAATGCAGGTTTGGATATGACTCAACTTGATTTTTGGGTTGTTCCCAGTGATGATGTTTGGTCTCGAGATACAGGGCCTATGTTTGTACGAGATGAGGCTGGAGAACTGCGAATTGTAGATTTTGGTTTCAATGGCTGGGGTGATAAGATGGAGTACCAAAATGATGATGTGATTCCTCAGCGTGTGGCAGAAGCCACAGGTTATTCACGGATAGATGTATCTGACTTTATATTAGAAGGAGGCTCAGTTGAGTTGGATGGTCACGGTACCGCCATGCTTACTCGTAGTGCGGTTTTGAATAAGAATCGGAATCCTGGCATGAGTCAGGAGGAAGCAGAAGCTTATCTAACACAGTATCTTGGAGCTGAAAACTTTATCTGGTTAGAGGGTGTCAGTGGTGAGGATATTACCGATGCCCACATTGATGCGATTGCCCGTTTTGTCGATGAGAACCGTATGGTAGCTGTGAGTAAGGCAGATTTTTTTGAATTATATGAAGGAATTAAGAAGAAGGATTTAGAGATTCTTTATAGGGCTCAAAATGTAAAGGGGGAGCCCTATGAAATCACGGAGTTACCTCTGACTAAGAAAAATGTCAAGGGGCTCGATTACAAGGGCAGTTATGTTAATTTTTACGTAGGGAATAAGGTTGTCTTGGTTCCCATCTATTCAGATGCTAATGATCAAGAAGCCATGGAGAGCATTCAAAAACTTTATCCGAGTCGGGAAGTGGTTGGGATTGATGTCAGCAAGCTCTATAAAAATGGTGGTATGATCCACTGTGTAACCCAGCAACAACCGCTTTATTAAAAGGAAGAGGAGGCGATTAATGGAATCTGCCTTCTTTTTGTTGTTTTTAAATTAAGAGTTTGGGGGAGTTTAAAAGATCTGGAGATAGGGCTAGAAAGATTTATGAATAATGCGGTTTATGGAGGATGCTTGTTAGATTTGATTTTTGAAACTTAATGCCTCTCTTGTTTTAGCGGTGAAGTCAGAAATTCCAGATCTAACTATGAAAACTTTTTAGTTTGAAAAAGAGTTTCTTTTATTGGTCAAATAAGCTAGGTTTGCTTGATTTTTGTGGTATACTTAGTCTGTATCATTAGAATGAGGAGGATACTATGTATTTTAATAGGAAAGGTGCTAAACAAACTAATTGGCGTATGGTCAAAAAAGGAAAACACTTCCTGTTTGGCTGCTCTCTTGTACTTGCCTTAGGGGCAACTACAATGGTAAGCGCGAGTGATGTTGAGGTTAGTCCAGAGCTAGATAAAGTTCCTTCGGAAGAGGTGACGGAAGAGCAATCATCCGGGGTTACGTCGGACGAAGAACGTCAAACTTATCAAGCTCCAGTTGCTGTTCTCAATGTCCCAACTTCATCAGCACTAGTTGAGGAAGAAAACCCTCAAGTCGAAGAAAAGAAAGTAGAAACAGCTGAGAAGAAAGACCAAGGTCAATCCTCTTCTTCAGAAACTGAGAAGTCAGGGGAACCAACAATCCTCCCTTCTTCTACATCAGCATCTAAACAAAGTGAACTTGTTGCAGTGAATGAAACTGTTGTTACAAGTTCCCCAGTAGTAGAGCCTATTTCTGAGCCTACAACACCTGTTGTTGAGACTGCTGATACAGCTTCTAAGGATTCCCTTGGAGTATCATTGCCATCAGCTTCTACTAGCTTAGCTGATTCGGATCAACCTGTAGTCAACCAAGATAAGGTACAGGCTACAGCTGACACTTTGTCAAATATGAGTCAGGTGACCAACTCATTGGAAGCTGCCTATGTTTCTCGTTTTCGGGCAGTTACACCATATGCAGGGGATAATATTGCACTTGCACTTATGAGTACCGATCAAAACACTCCACCATTTGATATTACTGAGGCTATCTATAAACCTGGAACAGATATGCAACGTCAGGCTTACCAAGGTCAAGCGTGGCTTTATCGTGATGGTACGCTAGCTGGAACGAATTCAAATTCCAAGATGTTGGAAGGTGTGAAAGTTTATATCCAGTGGGTAAATGGTAAAGGTTTTGTTTCGCCAGTTTATTATACAACTACAAATGCAGATGGTTCATTTGTGATTGATTTATCTGAACCAGTAGTGGATGCTTCTGGTGTGGAGCATAAATTCCAACTTGCTGGTGACGGGAAGTTTGCTATTCGTACATGGGTAGAAAATCCAAATCCAGATAAGTATAATGTTATCCAACATGGTGATAAAACCTATGGATTCCATACACGGACCAATCGTAAGAATGAGTCTTGGGATTTCACAGCCGGTGTTAACCGAATTGTTAACTCCCATGTTATTCTCCAAGAGAAGCACTTTACAGAATCTTGGTTGGCAAAACCAGAATCAGAGTGGACAACTGCCGGCACGGATACAGGAGAATGGGCAGACCAAGGTAACTACGGTACACTTCGTGGTGATGTTTGGTACGAAAACGGGGATGCCCCAGGTACCTTGGCCAATCAATGGATTAAAGGTGGAGCTCTTCCTCAGGATAAGGGAGACCAGAATGCGACAGGTGTAAAAGTTGTTGCTTCATATGTGAATGATGAAGTGGCACGTCAATTTGACGAGTGGAAAGATGCCAATAAAGGTTATAACTTAGAAGATTTTGCTGCAGCTCAAAAACAAATTGTTGAAGCTTATCAAGCAGCGAATGGGGTCGGGTCACATATCGCTGAAACAGTAGTTGGTGTTGTGAACTCAGACGGTTCATACTATATTCCGTTTAAAGGATTGTACGGTGTTTCACGTACGCAGCAAAATTCAGGCTTGCGAATTTCCTGGACTATCTCTGATGATGAATATGGAAAAGTTGTTTCTGATTCAGATGTGGATCATAAAGCACTGATGAAGTGGAACGGAACCATTGGCCAAAAACACCGTCATATTAATAGTGATTATGTTTATGCTTTCCCATTAATTGAGGATCATGCGATTTGGTCTAATAATTACCAAACAAACATGTTCCAAAGCACTGCTGATACATTAACAGGAGCTCAACCAGCTGCCAATAATTTCTGGCAAAATTTTGCAATTCTTGCAAAACAACCAAATCATGATGTCTTGGTTTATGACACAACAGATAATAAAGCTACACCAGGTACAACAGTTGAGTCTACTACATCTGGTTTGATGCCAAATCGTGAATACCAAATCCAATGGTTTAAAGATGGTAATCCAATTGGATCCCCTGTAACTGTAACGGCTGATAATGAAGGTCGCGCAAAATCAGTCCCAATTACCGTTGAATCTGACCTAAGTGCTCCAGCGGTCTATACTTCAGGGGTATTCTTCCAAGGGGTGGCGACAACGGATATCACATCCGCTCTTGCCTTGGATTCATTTGTGGCGGATGTTGCTAAACAGAATGACTTGTATCAGCCATCTTATGAAGAAAAGAATGTGGTTCCTGGAACTCCAGCTACTTCAACTCCTAGCTTTACGGATAAAGATGGTAATGCAGCGACTCCTCCAGCTGGAAGTAAGTTTGCCATTGCACCAGATTTCACTGTACCAGATGGTTACACAATCTCTATCGACGAGAATACTGGTGTAGTCACTGTTTCAGCTCCAGATTCACCAGCTGGAACAACTGTAGAAACGGTTACAGTACCAGTTGTTGTAACTTATCCAGATACAACAACTGATAAGGTTGATGCAGTATTCCACCTTGATACAGATGGTGATAATACGCCAGACAAGGATGACGATGACGATGACAACGATGGTATTCCAGATACAGAAGAGGGAACAGACGGAACAAATCCGAAAGATCCAAATTCAGCAGGATCATCCATTACACCAATCGATGATCAAACAGTTGAACAGGGGACACCAATTAAGAATATAACTGTTGAAGGCCAAAAAGTTCCAACAGGTGGTTCTTTCAAGGTTGAAGGGCTTCCAGATGGTGTTACATTTGATGCAAATACAAACACCATTACAGGAACTCCAACAACAGTTGGCGAAAGTACTGTAAAAGTCACCGTTCTTGATAAGAATGGAGTTCCAGTCAAAGATGCTAATGGAAACTCAGTTACAGAAGAATTCAAGATTACTGTGACAGAAAAACCTAAGCAGGCTGATACAAATGAGCCAACACCGGCAGATCAAACAGTTAAGGTTGGTGAAACACCATCTGCAGAGAAGTCAATCTCTAACTTGCCATCTTTCCCAGAAGGGACAACAGTCTCTTTTGAAAGTCCAGTAGATACTAAGACAGCAGGCGATAAGCCAGCGGTAGTCGTTGTGACTTATCCAGATGGTTCAACAGATAAGGTTCCTGTGACTGTTAAGGTTGAAGAGGCTCCAACGCAAGCTGAAACCAATGAACCAACCCCGGCAGACCAAACGGTCAAAGTTGGTGAAACACCATCAGCGGAGAAATCCATCTCTAACTTGCCAGAGTTACCAGCAGGAACGAAAGTATCCTTTGAAAGTCCAGTAGATACTAAGACAGCAGGCGATAAGCCAGCGGTAGTCGTTGTGACTTACCCAGATGGTTCAACAGATAAGGTTCCAGTAACGGTTAAGGTTGAAGAGGCTCCAACGCAAGCTGAAACCAATGAACCAACCCCGGCAGACCAAACGGTCAAAGTTGGTGAAACACCAACAGCAGAGAAATCCATCTCTAACTTGCCATCTCTCCCAGAAGGGACAACAGTCTCCTTTGAAACTCCAGTGGATACAACAACAGCAGGCGACAAACCAGCTACTGTAGTTGTGACTTATCCAGATGGATCTCAAGATAAGGTTCCAGTGACTGTTAAGGTTGAAGAGGCTCCAACGCAAGCTGAAACCAATGAACCGACACCGGTAGACCAAACGGTCAAAGTTGGTGAAACACCATCAGCGGAGAAATCCATCTCTAACTTGCCATCTCTCCCAGAAGGCACAACAGTTTCCTTTGAAACTCCAGTGGATACTAAGACAGCAGGCGATAAGCCAGCGGTAGTCGTTGTGACTTACCCAGATGGTTCAACAGATAAGGTTCCAGTAACGGTTAAGGTTGAAGAGGCTCCAACGCAAGCTGAAACCAATGAACCAACCCCGGCAGAACAGACAGTCAAAGTTGGTGAAACCCCATCAGCGGAGAAATCCATCTCTAACTTGCCAGAGTTGCCAGCAGGGACAACAGTTTCCTTTGAAAGTCCAGTAGATACTAAGACAGCAGGCGACAAACCAGCTACTGTAGT
>NZ_JBTGGE020000015.1:0-34510 GCF_054331515.2 Streptococcus sp. 10F2
TATCTATGCTGGTCATTTCTTTTTACCTCTACCACCGTATTCTCCAGAATTAAATCCTATTGAAAAAAGCTGGGCTATTTTAAAAAAATCAGTTACAGAATTACTTCGTAAAATGGACTCTATAATTGATGCAATAACATACTATTTAAAAACTAAATGACTATATTTTACTAAGGCTAACCTTAAAAATCAAAGAAACAGCGGTACATTTAGTTCGCTGTTTCTTTGATTTTAGGGCTAACAAAAAGGATTAGAAATTATTGCGATCTCTAATCCTTTTTTGTTAATCAGTCCTTTTTGTCCCAGACTCTTTTTCTAGTCTAATTAGAGTCCATAAAGGTAGTCATCGTCTTCCATGGCTTCAACTTCACCAAGTAGGTAACCATTTCCGACTTGACTGAAGAAGTCGTGGTTGGAAGTTCCAGTGGAAATTCCATTCATAATGATGGGGTTGACATCATCAGCTGTATCTGGGAAGAGAGGATCATGTCCCAAATTCATAAGGGCTTTATTAGCGTTGTATCGGAGGAATACAAGGACTTCCTCAGTCCACCCTACAGTATCATATAAGGAGCGTGTATAGGCTTCTTCATTTTCATACAGGGTGTAGAGGAGGTCATACATCCAGTTTTTGAAGGTTTCTTGTTCTTCATCTGATAGCTCTTTAAATCCTAATTGGAATTTGTAACCAATATAGGTTCCATGAACAGACTCATCCCGAATAATCAACTTGATAATTTCTGCAACATTGGCAAGTTTGTTGTTACCCAAGTAGTAGAGAGGAGTGAAAAATCCTGAATAGAAGAGGAATGTTTCCAAGAAAACACTGGCTACTTTTTTCTCAAGTGCTGTTCCACTTTCATAAATTTTGTTAATGATTTCAGCCTTCTTTTGGAGATAGGGATTTGTGTTAGTCCATTCGAAGATTTCTTCGATTTCAGCTTTTGTATTTAAAGTTGAAAAGATAGAAGAGTAAGACTTGGCGTGAACGGATTCCATAAATTGAATATTGTTATAGACAGCTTCTTCATGAGGAGTCCGAACATCTTGGCGGAGAGCTTCAATACCAGCTTCAGATTGCATGGTATCGAGAAGTGTTAATCCACCAAAGACCTTACCCACCAAGTCTTTTTCTTGGGCAGACAGTTTTCGCCAATCATCCAAATCATTGGAGAGAGGAATCCGAGTGTCCAACCAAAATTGCTCGGTTAATTTTTCCCAAGTTGATTTATCGATAACGTCTTCGATATTGTTCCAGTTTATGGCTTCGTAGTAGGTTTGCATGCTTACTCCTTTTGAAATGATTGATTCAAAAGAAAATCAGTAGCTAGAAAAGCAATCCGATGGTAGGAGAACTGTAGTTCCAGAAAAGAGGATGCAGAGATTTAGCTGTTGATTTTCAATAAGATTAGATAACACAGCTTTCACATTGGTTGGCTCCAACTTCAGCTCCATCATCGGTGAAGGTACGGATATAGTAGATGGATTTGATTCCTTTGTTGAAAGCATAGTTTCGTAGAATAGAGAGATCACGAGTGGTTTGTTTGGTTTCTTTTTTCCATTCGTAGAGTCCTTTAGGAATGTCGCTGCGGAGGAAGAGGGTCAAAGAGAGACCTTGATCGACATGGTCTGTAGCGGCAGCATAGACATCGATGACTTTACGCATATCCATGTCATAGGCGCTGGTGTAATAAGGGATGGTGTCTGTTGAAAGACCGGCAGCTGGATAGTAAATTTTACCGATTTTCTTTTCCTGACGCTCCTCAACCCGTTGGGTAATAGGATGGATGGATGCAGAAACATCGTTGATATAGGAAATAGAACCATTTGGTGCAACTGCTAATCGATTTTGATGATAGAGTCCATCTTTCATAACAGCCTCTTTCAGAGCTTGCCAGTCTGCTTTACTTGGGATAAAAATATCTTTGAAGAGTTCTTTTACCTTGTCCAATTTTGGTTGGTAGTCTTTTTCCAAATATTTATCGAAGTAACTGCCATCGGCGTATTTTGATTTTTCAAAATTGGTAAAAACTTGGCCTCGTTCACGGGCAATAACATTGGATTCTACTAAAGTCCAGTAGTTCATTAAGAGGAAGTAGATATTAGTGAATTCTAAAGACTCCTCTGATCCATAATGGATGTGGTTTTGAGCGAGGTAGGAGTGAAGTCCCATAGCTCCAAGTCCAAAAGTATGGGCTTGGCGGTTTCCGTTTAGCACTGACGGCACAGCTTCGATGTTAGAGGAGTCTGTGACAAAAGTGAGTGCACGTGTCATTGTACGGATGGATTTTCCAAAGTCAGGGGAAGTCATCATATTGACCACATTTGTAGAACCGAGGTTACAAGAGACATCCGTTCCTAAGTGAACATAGTTTTGAGCGTCATCAATGAGACTTGGTTCTTGAACTTGGAGAATCTCGGAGCAAAGATTACTCATAACGATTTTTCCATCTACAGGATTAACCTTATTGGCAGTATCAATGTTAATGACATAAGGATAGCCAGACTCTTGTTGTAGTTTAGAAATTTCAGTTTCTAAATCGCGGGCTTTAATTTTAGTTTTACGAATACGTGGATTTGCGACTAGTTCATCATATTTTTCTGTGATGTCTAGGTAGCTAAAGGGAACTCCGTACTCTTTTTCAATTGAGTATGGACTAAAGAGGTACATCTCCTCATTGTTACGAGCTAACTCATAGAATTTATCAGGAACAGTAATTCCTAAGGACAGTGTTTTAACCCGAATTTTTTCATCCGCATTCTCTTTTTTAGTGGAGAGGAATTGAATAATATCTGGGTGGAAGACATTGAGATAGACTGCTCCAGCTCCTTGACGTTGTCCTAATTGATTAGAGTAGGAGAAGCTATCCTCGAAAAGCTTCATGACAGGTACAACTCCAGAAGCTGCTCCTTCATAACCTTTGATAGGAGCACCGGCTTCTCGGAGATTACTGAGGGAGATACCGACTCCACCACCAATACGAGAGAGTTGAAGAGCCGAGTTGATGGAACGACCGATAGAGTTCATATCATCTGTTACTTGAATTAAGAAACAAGAGACTAGCTCTCCTCGACGGGCCCGACCAGCATTCAAGAAACTTGGTGTAGCAGGTTGATAGCGTTGATGAATGATTTCATTAGCAATATTTTTGGCGATCTCTTCATTTCCATCCGCAAAGTAGAGGGCGTTGAAGAGCACTCGTTCTTCCATTCCTTCTAAGTATTCATTCCCATCGTTAGTTTTAAGAGCGTATTGATTGTAGAATTTGTAAGCGGCCATGAAAGATTTGAATTGGAATTTTTGCTCCAAAATAAATTGGTAGAGTTCTTCGATGAAAGCTGGCTGGTATTTTTGAATAAAGAGTTCTTCGAGATAGTTCTCCTGGATAAGGTAGTTAATCTTTTCAGTAATAGAAGAAAACTGTCGGGTATTGGGGAAGACATTCTCTTTAAAGAAGGCTTCCAAAGCTTCTTTATCCTTATGGAGCATAATTTGTCCATTCACTGGACGGTTGATTTCATTATTTAAACGAAAATAAGATACATTTTCTAAATCTTTAAGACCCATGAGGGTTCTCCTTTCAAATGGACAGGTGATTTTATTCAAAACGAGGAGGCAGGGCGCTAGTCCCTGCCTCTATTTATTAAGCTAATTCTTTTAGTCGGCCTGGTTGAAATCCAGCAAAGTTTCCTACTGGTGAAACAATGACTGGAGCAGTCGCAAAGCCCATTTGTTTGACTGTATCAATGTGTTCAGGTTCAAGGTCTAGATTTATCTCTTTGTAAGACACATGATGATCATCTAAGAATTTCTTAGTCATGCGGCATTGCATGCAGTTATTTTTTGAATAAACTGTTACCACAAGGGGACCTCCTTCTCATTTTTGAGTATGAAAATAGTATAGGGGAAAGTGGGAGTTTTGTCAATATTTTGTGCTTATAAACACTCAGTATACAAGATATAGTGGTTTGTGTTTTTTTATCTTGATTATATCAAGGATAGCGATTCTTTCTCTATCAAAATCTTGTGTTATCTTTTTCTTTTGAGAGTGAAAAAAGTCGTTTTTTCTGAAAGCGACAATTTTTTCTTGAAAAAAACCAAGACTAGTGATATAATTCTTAATTGTAAGGGTTATCAAAAACCTAAGAATAAATTTAAAAGGAGAGTCACTATGGCTTCTAAAGATTTTCACATTGTAGCAGAAACAGGGATTCACGCACGTCCAGCAACACTTTTAGTGCAAACAGCAAGCAAATTTGCTTCAGATATCACCTTGGATTACAAAGGTAAATCAGTAAACTTGAAATCAATCATGGGTGTTATGAGCCTTGGTGTTGGTCAGGGTGCTGATGTAACAATCTCCGCTGAAGGTGCTGATGCTGACGATGCCATCGCAGCTATCTCAGAAACAATGGAAAAAGAAGGTTTGGCATAAGGAGATGACAAATATGCTTAAAGGAATTGCAGCGTCTGATGGTGTTGCTGTTGCTAAGGCATATCTACTTGTCCAACCAGACTTGTCTTTTGAGACAGTTTCAGTTGAAGATACGAATGCAGAAGAGGCTCGTTTAGATGTGGCTTTAGAGGCTTCTCAAAACGAGCTTTCTTTTATTCGTACGAATGCAGTAGATAGTCTTGGAGAAGAAGCAGCACAAGTTTTTGATGCCCACTTGATGGTATTGGCTGATCCAGAAATGATTGGTCAAATTAAAGAAACCATTCGTGCTAAGAAAGTCAATGCGGAAGCAGGACTAAAAGAAGTGACAGATATGTTCATCACTCTCTTTGAAAACATGGAAGACAATCCATATATGCAAGAGCGTGCTGCAGATATTCGTGATGTAACCAAACGTGTGCTTTCACACTTGTTAGGTGTTCGTTTGCCAAATCCAGCGGCTATTGATGAAGAAGCGATTGTGATTGCTCATGATTTGACTCCATCTGATACAGCACAATTGAATAAAGAATTTGTTAAGGCTTTCGTAACGAACATTGGTGGACGTACAAGCCATTCTGCGATCATGGCCCGCACCCTTGAAATTGCAGCGGTACTTGGAACTAATAACATTACTGAAATTGTTAAAGACGGTGATGTATTAGCTGTTAACGGTATCACAGGTGAAGTGGTGATTAATCCGTCAGAAGAAGTTATTGCTGAATTCGAAGCAGCTGGCCGTGCTTATGCAGAACAAAAAGCAGAATGGGCTCTTTTGAAAGATGCTCAGACTGTGACAGCTGATGGCAAACACTTTGAACTAGCAGCCAATATCGGTACTCCGAAAGATGTTGAAGGGGTTAATGATAATGGTGCGGAAGCTGTTGGTCTTTATCGGACGGAGTTTCTTTACATGGACTCACAAGACTTCCCAACAGAAGATGAGCAATATGAAGCTTATAAAGCTGTTTTGGAAGGTATGAACGGGAAACCAGTTGTGGTTCGGACAATGGATATCGGTGGAGATAAAGAGCTTCCTTACTTCGATCTTCCAAATGAAATGAACCCATTCCTTGGTTTCCGTGCTCTACGTATTTCCATTTCAGAAACTGGAAATCAAATGTTCCGTACACAATTGCGGGCTCTTCTTCGTTCGTCTGTTCATGGTAAATTACGGATTATGTTCCCGATGGTGGCTCTTCTTTCTGAATTCCGTGCTGCAAAAGCAATCTTGGATGAGGAAAAAGCTAACTTGTTGGCAGAGGGTGTAGCAGTAGCTGATGATATTCAAGTCGGAATTATGATTGAAATTCCTGCGGCAGCCATGATTGCAGACCAATTTGCTAAGGAAGTTGATTTCTTCTCTATTGGAACGAATGACCTTATCCAATATACGATGGCGGCAGACCGCATGAATGAACAAGTTTCTTACTTGTATCAACCATACAACCCATCAATTCTTCGTTTGATTAATAACGTCATTAAAGCAGCTCATGCTGAAGGTAAATGGGCTGGTATGTGTGGAGAAATGGCTGGAGATCAACAAGCTGTTCCTCTTCTTGTAGGAATGGGCTTGGATGAGTTTTCGATGAGTGCGACTTCTGTGCTTCGTACGCGTAGTCTGATGAAGAAATTGGACACTGCTAAAATGCAAGAAATGGCTAACCGTGCTTTGACAGAGTGTGGAACAGCTGAAGAAGTTCTTGAGCTTCAAAAAGAATACGTCGATTTTGACTAACTAACTCTAATATTGAAACTGGACCTTGGTTTTTCCTTGGTCCAGTTTTTCTTTACTTTTCCTTTTTGAAAACAGGAAAATGACAATTGATTGTTTTCAGACAATTGTTTTGTTTTTCCTAAAATTATTGTATAATAACTTGAGAAATCATTTAAAATATAGTAGAATATTCTTATAAAAAAGCGCTTACAAGACGGAGAGGGTGGTCGTATGGATTATCGTGAAGCTATGTGGACTTTTGGGATTGGGGAGAACTATAATCTTCAAGACTACCTGGGTGTTCATCGTGAAAATGATGGTTATAGCTTTCGGGTTTGGGCGCCAAATGCCCAAAGGGTATATGTCATTGGAGACTTTACAAATTGGCAAGAAAATCGAATTCCCATGGTCAAGAATGAAGCTGGGGTTTGGGAAGCTTGGACCAATCTTGCTCAGGAAGGGAGTCTCTATAAATTTCAAGTAGAACGACTAGGCGGGCAAGTGGTGGATAAAATTGACCCTATGGCCCGTGTTTTTGAAAAGCGACCAGGAACAAGCGCAAAGATTTATACCATGCCAGAAAAAGAATGGCATGATCAGGATTGGTTGGAGCAGCGAAAGGCGATGGGCTTCAAGGGTAGACCAATTTCTATTTATGAAGTGCATGCGGGTTCTTGGAGAAAGCATTTAGATGGAGAACCTTATACCTTTAAGGATTTACAGCAAGAACTGATTCCTTATCTGAAGGAGATGAATTATACTCATGTTGAGTTTATGCCCTTGATGACACATCCTTTAGCGGAGAGTTGGGGATACCAATTGATGGGATATTTTGGGTTGGATCAGTCTTATGGAACACCTGAAGAGTTTCGAGATTTTGTAGAAGCCTGTCACTTGGAAGATATTGGGGTCATTGTTGACTGGGTTCCCGGTCACTTCACGATTAATGATGATGCTCTGGCTTATTATGATGGAACCCCCACTTATGAATACCAAGATTATCATCGAGCACACAATTATGGATGGGGAGCTCTTAACTTTGATTTAGGGAAGCCCCATGTTCAGTCTTTCTTGATTTCTAGTATTAATTATTGGGTTCAGACTTTCCACTTAGATGGTGTTAGGGTAGATGCGGTCAGCAATATGCTTTACTTGGATTATGATCAAGGCCCATGGACACCGAATGAAGATGGTGGCAACCTTAATTATCAAGGATTTCACTTCCTCAAAAAATTAAATGCCATCATGAAGAAATATCATCCAGAAGTTATGATGATTGCAGAAGAAGCAACCAGCTATACTCAGATTACTGGCGCTGGAGAGGAGTCCCTTGGTTTTGACTACAAGTGGAACATGGGCTGGATGAATGATATTTTACGTTTCTATGAAATGGATCCCATCTATCGGAAATATGAATTCAATCTCGTGACTTTTAGTTTCATGTATGTATTTAAGGAAAATTATATCTTACCTTTCTCTCATGATGAAGTCGTTCATGGGAAAAAGAGCCTTATGCATAAAATGTGGGGGGATCGTTACAATCAATTTGCCAGTCTAAGGAATCTTTATACATATCAAATGTGTCATCCGGGTAAGAAGCTTCTATTTATGGGAAGTGAGTGGGGACAGTTCTTGGAGTGGAAATCGCAAGAACCTCTGGAGTGGCATGATTTAGAAGATGATTTGAATGGTCGCATGCAAAAATTCACAGTAGAACTCAATCGTCTCTACAAGGACGAATTTGTTCTTTGGGATATTGATGATTCTTATGATGGCATTGAGATTATTGATGCAGATAATAAAGATGAGACTGTTTTAAGTTTTATTCGTAAGAACAATGAAGGTTCAGAATTGATCTGTGTGTTCAATATGGCACCAGTTGAACGGCAAAACTTTACCATTGGTGTTCCTAATCCAGGTCTTTACCAAGAAATTTGGAATACAGAACTCCAAGAATGGGGTGGTTCTTGGTTAGAACATCATCCAGATATAGCTACGAAAGCTGGTAAATGGAAGAACTATAAGCAGACTTTGAGTTTTACTTTACCAGCTATGGGAGCTATCATTTGGAAAATGAAAGCCAAATTTGAAGAAGAAAAGGAGCTTGTGTCGGAATGGAGTGAATCAGAACTTCTTTCGGAGGAACTATCGATTGATGGATCGTCAGAAAGTGAAGTAGATTCAGAAGTTGTTGTGGAATCGTCTGAGATAATCGAATAAGGAGGAAATCTAAATGAGAGATGAAATGTTGGCCTTGATTTTAGCCGGAGGGCAAGGAACACGTTTGGGGAAATTAACAAAAAATATCGCCAAACCAGCTGTTGAGTTCGGTGGTCGTTATCGTATTATTGATTTTGCTCTTTCAAACTGTGCTAATTCGGGTATTCAGAATGTCGGGGTTATTACCCAGTATCAACCTCTAGCCTTGAATACCCATATCGGAAATGGTTCAAGTTGGGGGCTAGATGGTATTAACACGGGCGTGAGCATTCTCCAACCTTATTCAGCTAGTGAAGGAAATCGTTGGTTTGAAGGAACCAGTCATGCTATCTATCAAAATATTGATTATATCGATAGTATTGATCCAGAATATGTCTTGATTCTTTCAGGGGACCATATCTACAAGATGGATTATGACAAGATGCTGCAAGCCCACAAAGATAACAATGCGAGTCTAACGGTTGCCGTCTTAAATGTTCCTCTTAAAGAGGCTAGTCGTTTCGGAATCATGAACACGGACTCCAATAATCGAATTATTGAATTTGAAGAAAAACCCGAGAATCCAAAAACTACCAAAGCTTCTATGGGAATCTATATTTTCAACTGGAAACGTCTCCGTAATATTTTAGTAGCTGCGGAAAAAGGTTCTGTTGAAATGTCCGATTTCGGAAGTAATGTGATTCCTGCCTACCTTGAGTCTGGAGAAAGTGTCTATGCTTATGAATTTGAAGGCTACTGGAAAGACGTAGGTACCATTGATTCTCTATGGGAGGCAAATATGGAATACATTTCGCCAGAAAATGCCTTGGATAGTCGTAATCGTCAATGGAAAATTTATTCTAAAAACTTAATTTCCCCACCAAACTTTATTGGAGAACATGGTTCAGTTGAAGATTCTTTGATTGTTGATGGCTGTCATGTGGATGGTCAGGTGAAACATTCCATTCTCTCAACCAATGCTCAGGTAAAAACTGGAGCTGTGGTTGAAGACTCCGTGGTTATGAGTGGTGCAGTTATTGGCGCTGGTGCAGTCATTAAAAAAGCTATTATCGGTGAGGGAGCTGTGATTAGTGAAGGCGTCGAAATTGATGGTAGCGAAGAAATTAAAGTTGTTGGTTATAACGAAGTAGTGGGGGTACCAAAGGATGAAGATTGATAAATATTCAGCAATTCTAGTAAACACAGTCGGCCGTCATGATATGGGAAAGTTGACTGAAAACCGTCCTTTAGCTACGCTACCATTTGGCGGAAAATATCGTCTGATTGATTTTCCACTATCAAGTTTAGCCAATGCAGGGGTTCGAAGTGTCTACGGGATTTTCCAAGAAGAAAATATTTCATCAGTATTTGACCACATTCGCTCGGGTCGTGAGTGGGGATTGTCGACTCTTTTAAGTCATTATTACTTGGGGCTTTATACGACGGATGCTGATTCCGATTATGTTAAATCTGAGTACTATGACCAGTTGTTGACCTATCTTCGCCGGTCAGGTAGTGATGTCACTGTTATTTTGAACAGTGATGTGCTTCTTAGCATGGACCTCCGTCAAGTTTTCCATTTGCATCAGGCAACCAAGCGGGAAATGACGGTTATCTACAAAAAACTCTCTGCTAAAGATATCGCAGATAATAATGCAATTTTGAGGATTTCAAGTCAGGATACTGTCACAGATCATGAGTTGTTTGAAGATAGCCTCCCACAAGAAGTCTATAATATGTCAACAGACATCTTCTTGGTCGATACAGATCTGCTTATTTCTGCTATTGAGAAAGAATTGGAAGAAGCGAGACCACGTAAGATTCGATATTTGCTACGTGATTTTGCTAAAGAGATTGGAGCCTTTGCCTACGAATATACAGGGCATGTATCCAATATTTATTCAGTAGAGTCCTACTATCGGGCTAATCTAGATATGATTGACCAGCAAAAATTCAATTCTCTTTTCAGTCCAAATCAAAAGGTCTATACCAAGGTGAAAAACGAAGAGCCTACCTATTATGCTCCAGGCTCTAAAGTGTCCCTGTCTCAATTTGCATCTGGAAGTATTATTAAAGGATCGGTTGAGGGGTCTATTCTTTCACGGAACAATCGTATTGAAGCTGGGGCTCTTGTTAAAGATAGTCTTCTTTTCCCACGAGTTGTTGTTGGTGAAGGAGCACGAGTTGAGTATGCTATTGTCGATAAAGAAGCCAAAATTGCACCTGGTGTAACGGTTAAAGGTCGTAAGGAGCATCCAATCGTGATTGAAAAAGGTCAAGAAATTACAGAGGATATTATTAGATGAGAATTTTAGTCGCAGCAGCAGAAGGTGCTCCATTTTCTAAAACGGGTGGTTTGGGAGACGTTATTGGTGCTCTTCCGAAATCCCTTGTTAAAAAAGGGCACGAAGTCCGAGTGGTTCTTCCATACTATGACAGCGTGGACGCTAAGTTCGGTGATCAAGTAGAGGATCTTGGTTTCTTTGAAATCTCTCTTGGGTGGCGTCGTCAATATGTTGGAGTGAAATATTTGGTTTGGGATGGAGTTCCTACTTATTTCATTGATAATCAATATTATTTCTTCCGTGGTCATGTTTATGGTGATTTGGATGATGGTGAGCGTTTTGCCTTTTTCCAAATGGCAACACTAGAATTGATGGAGAAGATTGATTTTATTCCTGAAATTCTCCATGTACATGATTACCATACAGCTATGATGCCCTTCCTTCTACGAACTAAATATGCTTGGATTGAGGCTTATCGTGGGATTAAGACTGTTCTTACCATCCATAACTTGGAGTTTCAAGGTCAATTTAATCCAGCGATGCTCAGTGACTTATTTGGAATGGGTATGGAAGATTTTTGGAATGGAGCGGTGCGTTGGGGACAAGATTTGAACTGGATGAAAGCGGGTATCACTTTTGCTGATCGTGTCACAACTGTGTCTCCATCCTATGCTCATGAAATTCAAACTCTTGAGTTTGGCTGTGGCTTAGATTCTTTGCTTCGTAATGAAAGCTGGAAACTCTTTGGGTTTGTGAATGGTATTGACACAGATCTCTATAATCCAGAAACCGATACCTACTTACATCATCATTTTAGTGCTGCTGATTTAGCTGGTAAGGCTGCTAATAAAGCTGCCCTTCAAGCTCGTTTTGGCTTGCCTCAACGACCAGAAGTGCCATTGATTGGGATGGTTTCTCGTTTGACCTATCAAAAAGGCTTCGATGTAGTGGTTGAAGAATTGCATCAGATTCTTCAGCGTGATGTGCAAGTGATTGTTCTAGGAACAGGAGACCCAAATTTTGAACAAGCCTTTTCTTGGTTTGGTCAGCATTATCCAGAGAAAATGGTTGCTGCTATGACTTTTGATCCAGGCTTAGCTCAAGAAATTTATGCGGCTAGTGATATGTTCCTAATGCCAAGTCGCTTTGAGCCTTGTGGACTGTCACAAATGATGGCTATGCGTTATGGAACACTTCCAATTGTCCATGAGGTTGGTGGTTTGCGAGATACTGTCACAGCCTACAATCCAGTTACTAGCTCTGGAACGGGATTCTCCTTTAACAATCTCAGTGGCTATTGGTTGACTTGGACGATTGATCAGGCTATTTACCTGTATTGGAATCAAAAAGAGGTGTGGCATAACCTAATCCAAGAAGCGATGCATCGTGATTTTTCATGGGAGGCTGCAAGCCAATCTTATAGTGATTTATACCATTGGATGTAGGAAGGTGAAAAGAGGTCGGATAGACCTCTTTTTTCTTGAAAAAACATTGAAAAAATCAAGCGTTTTCCTCTTGTGAAAATTTGACAAATGACTTGAATAGGAGTAGAGTAGTGGGGTAACAAAAAATAAAAGGAGAATTCGAAATGAATTTATCAATTTTGGCCCTTGGTTTGGCCGTTATGGGTGTAAGTATCGGTGAAGGTTTGTTGGTATCGAGCTTCCTTCGTTCAGCAGCTCGTCAACCAGAACTATATAACAAACTTCAAACAAGTATGTTGATGGGGATTGCCTTTATCGAGGGTACTTTCTTCGTACTTCTTGCTATGGCCTTCATCTTGTAAGAATATTCTTGTAGAATTGAGGTGAGAGACCCGTGGAATCCCATTCACCATCAATTACAATCGGACCGATTGTTTTTGATTTAACTTTATTGGCCATGTCTCTCTTGACGGTAGCGTTGGTATTTGGCTTTGTCTATTGGTTGAGTCGAGATCTTAGTATTCGTCCCAACCGGAAGCAGAGCGCCTTGGAAGCCTTGATTGATTTTGTTACTGGAGTTATTCAGAACAATATTGGTGCCGCCAATGTAAAGACCTACCTTCCTATTTTCTTTAGTCTTTTCCTATTCTTATTTGTAGCGAACTCTATTGGTTTGGCTACAAAAATTGAAACTCTTCCCCCAGAACACTTTAACCTCTGGACTTCGCCAACAGCAAATCTAGTTTATGACTTGAGTTTGTCTTTCTTGGTAACTGTCTTTATTCAGGTGGAAGGGATTCGTCGTCAAGGATTTAAGGGGTATGTCAAAGGTTTTGTAACACCTGTGGCAATGACTCCGATGAATATTCTGGAAGAAATCACCAATTTTCTTTCTTTGGCTCTTCGGCTATATGGAAATATCTTTTCTGGTGAAGTTATTGTATCGCTTTTGACACAACTTATCGGAGCCTATTTGATTGCCTTTCCATTTGCATTTGGGCTTAACATGGCTTGGACAGCTTTCTCACTGTTTATCTCTGGGATGCAAGCTTTCGTCTTTACGATGTTGTCCTCAAGTTATTTAGGTAAGAAAATTAGTGATGGGGAAGAATAAGAAAGGAGATAGACCATGGAAATTACATTAGGACAGTTAATTGGTAACTTTATTCTAGTAACTGGATCTTTTATAGCGGTTCTCCTACTTATTAAAAAATATGTTTGGAATCGTGTGGAAACAGTACTAGATGAACGCTCAGACAAGATTAGTTCGGATATTGATCAAGCAGAAGCGGCTAAACAACGAGCGGAAGCCTTGTTGCAAGAACGACAAGAGCAGCTATCCGGTACCAAAGAAGAAGCGGCAGCAATTATTGCTACTGCAAAAGAAAATGCTGAGCATCAAAAAAATCAACTACTTGCTGAAACCAGGGATCAAGTACAGCGTTTGAAGGAGAATGCAGGTCAAGAGATTGCTCAGGAACGTGCAGAAGCTCTAGCTGGTATTAAACAAGATGTAGCAGATTTAACTGTTGATCTAACTTCTAAGATTTTAGGAAAAGAGTTGAATCAAGAAGCTCATTCAGAATTGATTGATCAGTACATTAAACAATTAGGAGAAAGCTAATGGACAAGAAAGAAATGATCTTGGTAGATAGCTATGCAAGTCCCTTTGTCCAATTAGTGATTGAAAAAAATCAAAGTCTAGAAATCTTTCCACTGATGGATCAACTTCTGGACCTTGTGAAAGAGACAGACCTTACAAGTTTTTTAACAAATATCGCTGTTCCCCAAGCGCAGAAAGCTGAAATCTTCCAGAAAATTTTGCCGACAGGATCTGAATTAATGGATAATCTTTTGAAGGTCTTGGTGCAAAATCATCGTGAGGAATTGCTTGAAGCTATTTTAAAAGAAAGTCTAAGCCGACTAGAAGTGGAGACCAATTCCTTTGAGGTTACCCTAGAGTCGGCCTATGCTTTATCAGAAGAACAATTAGGAAGGTTGCTTCCGCTTGTTCAGGAAAAAATGGGAATTGGTGTACGAAAACTAAACCAAGTCATTAATCGGGATTTGATTGGTGGCTTTGTTATCACGGCTAATCATAAGCAAATTGATGTAAGTATTCGACGCCAATTGCAAACAATGAAAGAAAAAATGAAATAGAAAGTGGTGTGAGCGTTGGCGATTCAAGCACAAGAAATTAGCGCTTTAATTAAGCAACAAATCGACAATTTTCAACCAGATTTTGATGTGACCGAAACAGGAGTTGTAACCTACATCGGTGACGGAATTGCACGGGCCCATGGTCTAAATCAGGCTATGAGTGGTGAATTGCTCATCTTTGAAAATGGCTCCTATGGAATGGCGCAAAACCTGGAAACCAAAGATGTCGGTATCATCATTCTTGGTGAATTTACAGATATTCGTGAAGGTGATACTGTACGCCGTACTGGAAAAATCATGGAAGTCCCTGTAGGGGAGGCTTTGATTGGACGTGTTGTCGATCCTTTGGGACGTCCTATTGATGGGCTTGGCCCAATCGAAACCTCAGGGACGCGTCCAGTAGAGGCTCCGGCACCTGGCGTTATGGAACGGAAGTCCGTTTCAGAACCACTCCAAACAGGATTAAAGGCGATTGATGCCCTAGTTCCAATTGGACGTGGACAACGGGAACTGGTGATTGGTGACCGTCAAACTGGTAAAACAACTATTGCTATTGATGCTATTTTGAACCAAAAAGGCCAAGATATGATTTGTATCTATGTAGCCATTGGACAAAAGGAATCAACCGTTCGGACACAAGTTGAAACCTTGCGGAAGCATGGAGCTCTTGATTATACAATTGTGGTGTCAGCATCGGCGTCACAACCTTCACCATTGCTTTTCTTGGCACCTTATGCCGGTGTTGCAATGGCGGAAGAGTTTATGTACCAAGGGAAACATGTTTTAATCGTTTATGATGATTTATCAAAACAAGCCGTTGCCTATCGGGAACTTTCCCTCTTGCTTCGTCGTCCACCAGGACGGGAGGCTTTCCCTGGGGATGTTTTCTATCTACATAGTCGTCTTTTGGAACGGTCTGCGAAAGTTTCAGATGAGCTTGGAGGTGGATCTATTACAGCACTTCCATTTATTGAAACCCAAGCAGGAGATATCTCAGCCTATATTGCGACTAATGTGATTTCTATTACAGATGGTCAAATCTTCTTGGATGATTCTCTTTTCAATTCTGGTGTTCGTCCTGCTATTGATGCGGGGTCATCTGTATCACGGGTTGGAGGTTCAGCCCAGATCAAGGCTATGAAAAAAGTTGCAGGTACTCTCCGGATCGACTTAGCAGCCTATCGTGAACTCGAAGCCTTTACCAAATTTGGTAGTGACTTGGACGCAGCAACCCAGGCTCGTTTAAATCGTGGTCGTCGTACCATTGAAGTTTTGAAACAACCGGTTCATAAGCCTCTGCCTGTTGAAAAACAAGTTGTGATTCTTTATGCTCTAACTCACGGATTCTTGGATGATATTCCTGTGGATGAGATTATTCGTTTTGAAGCAGAGCTTTATGATTATTTCGATGCCAAACATCCTGAGATTTTTGAAGGTATTCGTATGACCAAGGACCTTCCAAAAGAAGAAGTATTGGATGCTGCCATTCAAGAATTTAAGGATCAAACAAATTTCAACTAAGAAAGGGGTAAGAAATGGCCGTTTCTTTAAATGAAATTAAAAATAAAATTGCATCGACTAAAAATACGAGTCAAATCACCAATGCCATGCAAATGGTTTCCGCTGCAAAACTAGGAAAGTCTGAGCAAGCTGCGAAAGATTTCCAAGTGTACGCTAAACGGGTACGACAACTCCTCACGGATTTACTAGATTCTGAGTTGGTATCCGGAAGTAGCAATCCCATGCTTCTTAGTCGTCCGGTCAAAAAGACGGGTTATATTGTGATTACTTCTGATCGTGGTTTGGTTGGTGGTTACAATTCAACCGTGCTGAAGGCTGTGATGGATTTGATTAAAGAATACCATGAAGATCCAGAAACTTATGCCATCATTTCAATTGGTGGAATGGGGACAGATTTCTTTAAGGCTCGTGGGATTGAGCCTATCTATGAGCTCCGTGGATTAGCAGATCAGCCAAGTTTTGATGAGGTTCAGAAAATCATCAATAAGGCTGTGGGAATGTATCAGGCAGAATTGTTTGATGAATTGTACGTTTGCTACAACCATCACATCAACTCCTTAACCAGTCAAATGCGGGTTGAGCAGATGTTGCCGATTGTTGATTTGGATCCAAATGAAGCTAAAACAGGTTATGCCAAAGAATTTGATTTGGAGCCTGGAAAAGAAGCGCTCTTAAATCAGCTTTTGCCACAATATGCGGAAAGTATGATTTATGGAGCTATTATCGATGCGAAAACTGCTGAGAATGCTGCAGGTATGACAGCCATGCAGACTGCGACGGATAATGCTAAAAAGGTCATTTCTGAATTAACGATTCAGTATAATCGTGCCCGTCAAGCAGCTATTACACAAGAAATTACAGAAATCGTTGCTGGAGCAAGTGCTTTAGAATAACGATAGAAGAAAAGGAGAAAGACATGAGCACAGGTAAGATTGCTCAGGTAATTGGACCCGTTGTGGATGTAGTCTTTCCAACGGATGCACCATTACCAGAAATTAATAATGCCTTAGTGGTCTATAAGGATGGAGAGCAAGCAGGTAAAATTGTTCTTGAAGTTGCTCTTGAGTTGGGAGATGGTGTTGTACGTACCATCGCTATGGAATCAACAGATGGTTTGAAACGTGGCCAAGAGGTGTTAGATACTGGTCGACCAATTTCTGTTCCAGTTGGAAAAGAAACTCTTGGACGGGTTTTCAATGTTCTAGGAGAAACCATTGATTTGGATCAGCCGATTGAAGATCACATCAGCCGTCAACCCATTCATAAGAAAGCTCCAAGCTTTGATGAATTGTCAACCTCTACTGAGATTTTGGAAACAGGGATCAAGGTCATTGACCTCTTGGCTCCCTATCTAAAAGGTGGTAAGGTTGGACTCTTTGGTGGTGCCGGAGTTGGTAAAACCGTTTTGATCCAGGAATTGATTCACAATATCGCTCAAGAGCATGGAGGAATTTCCGTCTTTACAGGTGTTGGTGAGCGGACCCGTGAAGGAAATGACCTTTATTGGGAAATGAAGGAATCTGGCGTTATTGAAAAAACAGCCATGGTTTTCGGACAAATGAATGAGCCACCAGGAGCACGGATGCGTGTGGCGCTTACAGGCTTGACAATCGCAGAATACTTCCGAGATGTTGAAGGACAAGATGTTTTGCTCTTTATTGATAACATCTTCCGTTTCACCCAAGCGGGTTCAGAAGTGTCGGCCCTTTTAGGTCGGATGCCATCTGCTGTGGGTTATCAACCGACCCTGGCTACTGAGATGGGACAATTGCAAGAACGGATTACTTCAACTAAAAAAGGTTCGGTTACATCAATTCAGGCGATTTATGTTCCTGCGGATGACTATACCGACCCGGCTCCTGCGACGGCCTTTGCCCACTTGGATTCCACAACGAACTTGGAACGTAAATTGGTGCAATTGGGGATTTATCCAGCCGTAGATCCATTGGCATCCAGTTCACGAGCATTGGCTCCAGAAATTGTTGGAGAAGAGCATTATGAAGTAGCCTCTGAGGTGAAACGTGTGCTTCAACGTTACAATGAGCTACAAGACATCATTGCGATTCTTGGTATGGACGAGTTATCTGATGAAGAAAAGACACTGGTTGCGCGTGCACGCCGTATTCAGTTCTTCCTCTCTCAAAACTTTAACGTTGCGGAACAATTTACAGGACAGCCAGGATCTTATGTTCCAGTTGCGGAAACTGTCCGTGGATTTAAAGATATCCTAAACGGAAAATACGATCATCTTCCAGAAGATGCCTTCCGGGGTGTTGGTTCTATCGAAGATGTAATCGCTAAGGCAGAGAAAATGAACTTTTAGAGGTGAACTATGGGCCAGATGACTGTACAAATTGTAACGCCTCATGGTATGATCTATCAGCACCATGCTCAATTTGTCATGGCTCGAACCACCGAAGGGGAGCTTGGAATTCTTCCGGGTCATACCAATCTGTTAGCCGTTTTGGCGGTGGATGAACTAAAGGTTCGTCGAGTTGATGATGAAGGTCATGTTGATTGGGTAGCTGTAAATGGAGGAGTTATTGAAGTAGCTGACGATACCATCACGATTATTGCTGATTCTGCAGAGCGTGAACGAGATATTGATATCAGCCGAGCAGAGAGAGCTAAGAAGCGTGCGGAAGCAGCTTTGGAACAAGCTATTTCAGAACATTCCATTGATCAGGAGCAACGGGCACGCATTGCCTTGCAACGAGCTATTAACCGAATCAATGTGGGAAGTAAATAATAAGAAGAAACAAGGTTCTTTCGAGGCCTTGTTTTTTTCATAGCTAAGTCATTTCAAGAGACGTGGCGATGTTCAATTTGAAATTGAAGGAGTATTGGTTTAGACTATGTTACAATGGATTCATGAATATTCAAATTTTAGCAGTTTGCAGTCATTTGTTTTTTATTTATGTAAGTCATCGTTTACTGGGGGATTTACTGGCATGGAATAAGTTGTTACGCATCACATCTGAGAATACCCATAAAGCTCAATTACTTCATCTGATGTTCAGTATTGCATTGGGGTTCTTGGTGTCCTCCTTTTTTCTTAGCTTGGTGCAATTGAGCACGGAGCTTCGTTCACTAGCAGAGTGATTTTGGCCTCTATTTCTACTTTTGTGTTAGAATAAAATCAAAATGATTTTTTGGAGTAAAAAATGGATCAAATTGTTATAAAAGGTGGTAACAACCGTCTAACCGGTACAGTAAAAATTGAAGGAGCTAAGAATGCAGTTCTGCCCTTACTAGCAGCAACAATTCTGGTTTCTGAGGGTAAGACAACCCTTACCAATGTTCCCATCTTATCCGATGTATTCACCCTCGCTCAAGTTATTTCTGGTCTGAACATTGATGTCGACTTTCAACAGGAATTAAATCAGATTGTAGTGGATGCTCAGGGTTCTATTCTCAGCGAAGCTCCCTATGAATATGTAAGCCAAATGCGAGCTTCTATCGTGGTTCTGGGTCCTATTTTAGCGCGTAATGGTTTTGCCAAGGTTTCCATGCCTGGAGGTTGTACCATCGGTAGCCGACCTATTGACCTACATTTGAAGGGATTAGAAGCTATGGGGGCGGAAATCCATCAAGAGGCAGGTTATATTGAAGCGAAGGCGGATCGTCTGAAAGGAGCTACAATTTATCTTGATTTCCCAAGTGTTGGGGCTACTCAGAATATTATGATGGCAGCCACCCTAGCTGATGGGGTAACAATTATTGAAAATGCGGCTCGTGAGCCTGAAATCGTGGATTTATCCCTACTCTTAAATGCTATGGGGGCAGATGTTCGTGGTGCTGGCACGGAAACCTTGATTATTCATGGCGTAGAGTCTTTACATGGAGCGGAACATGCTGTTGTGCAGGACAGAATTGAAGCGGGAACCTTTATGGTGGCTGCAGCCATGACTGGTGGCGATGTCTTGATTGAAGATGCCATTTGGGAACACAACCGCCCGCTTCTAGCAAAAATGCAGGAGATGGGGGTTGAAGTCCTAGAAGAGGCAGCAGGTATCCGTATAAAATCGGATGTTTCGAAATTAAAATCGGTGACCGTTAAGACTCAGCCTCATCCAGGTTTTCCAACAGATATGCAGGCCCAGTTTACAGCCTTGATGGCTGTCGCACCAGGGGAGTCGACCATGATTGAAACGGTTTTCGAAAATCGTTTTCAACACTTGGAAGAAATGCGTCGAATGAATTTACATTCTGATATTCTTCGGGATACAGCTATTATTTATGGTGGCCAAACCTTACAAGGGGCTGAGGTGATGTCAACGGATTTGCGGGCTAGTGCAGCCTTAATTTTAGCAGGTCTAGTAGCAGAGGGAGAAACTCGAGTTGGCAAACTCAGTCATTTAGATCGCGGCTATTATCAGTTTGAACGCAAGTTAGCCGCTTTAGGAGCAAACATAGAACGAGTAGGAACTACTAATGGAAAGTAATTGGCGTCGTTTTCGAAGACAGTGGCTATTGATCTTAGGATTTCTTCTGTTAACCCTCTTGCTATTTGCCTTGGGTTTACTTTTAGGCTACTCTGTCTTGGGAGAGGGAAAACAGCCTCTTGATATTTTGTCCCCATCAACTTGGAAAGAATTGATGGATAAATTTCATTAAGGAGAACTATGGGTCGAAAAAAACAAAAACAGGCAGTTAGTACTTTAGGGGTGTTAGTCAGTTTAGGATTGGCTTTGGCGAGTTATTATGTATCTGACCAAACTAGTAACCAAGAAGCCCTCCCCCAGCAAAGTATACAACATTCACAAGAAGCACCCAGTCAAGTTTTAGCGGAGTCTGTATTAACAGAATCTGTTAGAGCTCAACTTAAGGGGGACCTAACTTGGAATGGAGCCGGTTCTTTTGAGGTGAACGGAAATCAGACAAATTTAAATGCCAACGTGGCTAGTAAACCCTATGCTACAAATGAAACCAAGGAAGTGAATGGTGAAGTAGTGCCAACTCTGGCGAATGCGCTATTGGCTAAATCGACACGTCAGTATAAAAGCCGAGAAGAAACTGGAAATGGCTCGACATCATGGACTCCAGCTGGTTGGCACCAACTTCGTCTTGAAGGAGAATATAACCATGCTGTTGATCGTGGGCACTTATTAGGATATGCCTTAGTCGGTGGTTTGAAAGGATATGATGCTTCAACGAGTAATCCTGCCAATATAGCGGTTCAAACTGCTTGGTCGAATCAGGCCAATTCAAAACAAGGACGTGGTCAAAATTATTATGAAACCCTTGTTCGTAAAGCTTTAGATAAAAATAAGCGTGTTCGTTACCGGGTTGAGGTCATCTATAATAATCAATGGGATTTAGTTCCATCTGGCTCTCATCTAGAGGCAAAATCCAGTGACGGAAGTTTGGAATTTAATGTTTTTATTCCGAATGTTCAGGAAGGAATCAGGCTAGATTACCAAACAGGACAAGTTTTTGTGAACTAGGCTTAAAAAGAGTTAGTGAATTGCCGTTGGAATTCGCAATTCGCTTGTCAAAGACTGCTATTTTTGATAGACTAAAATTGTAATTGAATACTTGTTCGTGGGACTAGTAACCAAGGGAAAGCTGTACAGGGAGGGAGACCGTGACTGAGAGTCTGCCCAGGGGAAGCTTGGTGAATTCACCCACATAAGAACAATAAAAATAAGGTCCCTTGATGGGATGAAAGACGGATGGTACCGCGTGTCAACGCTCCGATTAAGGTGAGTTTGCACGCGCTTTTTTTATGGAGGAAAAATGGAAACAATTGAAGAAAAGCTGTCCAAACTGGTGGCGGATACCCTTGCCAGTTTGAATGATGTTAACAGTGAGTTGGATCATGAGTTAGAAAATCTAAGAGTTTCTGTCATGGGTAAAAAAGGTTCTTTGACTGAGATCTTGAAAGGAATGAAGGATTTATCTACCGAGATGCGTCCTGTGGTTGGAAAACATGTGAATGAAGCTCGTGATGTCTTAACACAAGCATTTGATCAAGCTGCAAAGGATTTAGAAGCAGCTCGAATTCTTAAACAGCTGGAAGCTGAAAGTATTGATGTCACTCTACCAGGACGTCAGGTGAAGCGTGGTCAACGCCATGTCTTGACTCAAATTAGCCAAGAAATCGAAGACATTTTCCTAGGTATGGGATATCAGATTGTCGATGGATTTGAAGTAGAGTCTGATCATTATAATTTTGAGCGTATGAATTTGCCGAAGGACCATCCAGCACGTGATATGCAAGATACTTTCTATATTACAGAGGAAGTTTTATTGCGGACTCACACAAGTCCAGTCCAAGCACGGACCATGGAGACCCATGATTTTAGTCACGGTCCTCTTAAGATGATTTCTCCAGGACGTGTCTATCGTAGAGATACAGATGATGCTACCCATAGTCATCAGTTTCATCAAATTGAAGGTTTGGTTGTAGGAGAAGGAATCTCTATGGCAGACCTTAAAGGAACTTTGGAATTAATTCTCCAGAAAATGTTTGGTCAAGATCGGAAAATTCGTTTACGTCCGTCCTATTTCCCGTTTACAGAACCTTCTGTAGAAGTGGATGTTTCCTGCTTTAAGTGTGGTGGTGAGGGCTGTAATGTCTGCAAACAAACTGGTTGGATTGAAATTTTAGGGGCTGGTATGGTACACCCACGTGTTCTTGAAATGAGTGGAATTGATTCTAGTAAATATTCCGGTTTTGCCTTTGGATTAGGGCAAGAACGTATTGCCATGTTGCGGTACGGAATCAATGATATTCGTGGTTTTTATTTGGGAGACCAACGCTTCTCAGAGCAGTTCAAGTAAGGAGTATGAAGTGTTAGTAAGTTATAAGTGGTTAAAAGAATTAGTGGAATTGGATGTTCCAGTGGCGGAATTATCCGAAAAAATGTCTACAACTGGTATCGAGGTTGAGGGAGTCATGAGCCCTGCAGATGGACTTTCTAAAATTGTCGTGGGGCATGTGCTAACAGAGGAGGCAGTCCCTGAAACCCATCTTCATCGTTGCCAAGTAGATGTTGGTGAAGAGGAAACTCGGCAAATTATTTGTGGGGCTCCCAATATTGCGGCTGGACAAAAGGTCATTGTTGCTTTACCTGGTGCTAGAATTGCAGATAACTATAAAATTAAAAAAGGTAAAATTCGAGGGATGGAATCTCTTGGTATGATCTGTTCGTTGGCTGAGTTGGGACTCTCTGAATCTATTATTCCTAAGGAGTATGCGGAGGGGATTCAAGTTCTTCCAGCTGATGCAATTCCTGGAGAATCGGTATTTCCTTATTTGGATATGGATGATCAAATCATTGAATTGTCCATTACACCTAACCGTGCAGATGCTCTTTCCATGAGAGGAGTTGCCTATGAGGTCGCGGCTATTTACGATAGTAACTTAACCTTGGAACCTGTTACATTAACGGAAGTTTCGCAACCTGCGTCCGACTTGTTAGAAGTAGCGATTGAATCCGATAAAGCATCGACTTATCAGGCACGTGTTTTGGAAAATGTTCAAGTAGCACCAAGTCCTCAATGGTTGCAAAATCGTTTAATGAATGCTGGTATTAGACCGATCAACAATGTGGTGGACGTAACGAATTTGGTTCTGCTAGAGTATGGTCAGCCCTTGCATGCTTTTGACTTGGATACCTTCAAGGATTCTAAAATTGTTGTACGAGAGGCTCGTGTGGGTGAACAGCTCCTAACTTTGGATGGAGTTGAGCGGAATCTAGAAGTTTCCGATTTAGTGATTACAGTTGCGGATGAGCCTGTTGCCCTTGCAGGAGTTATGGGAGGTCAAGCGACAGAAATTACTAAGGAATCAAAACGGGTAGTTCTTGAAGCAGCTGTTTTTGATGGAACTTCAATCCGTAAAACAAGTGGACGCCTCAATTTACGTAGCGAAGCATCAGCACGTTTTGAAAAGGGAATTAATATAGGGACTGTTTCTGAGGCTTTGGATTATGCTGCTAGTCTTTTAGTGGAACTTGCTGGAGCTGAAGTACTGTCGGGGCGTGTAGAAGCAGGAGAGGTTGATGTTGAACCAGTATCTGTCGCTACTGATTTAGCCTCTGTTAATCGCGTCCTAGGTACAGACTTAGATTATGCTGCCATCGAGGAGGTTTTCCGTCGCTTAGGCTTTGGTCTGTCTGGAGATGCGACAGCTTTCCAAGTCTCGGTACCAAAGCGTCGCTGGGATATTACCATCCCAGCCGATTTGAATGAGGAGATTGCTCGTATTTATGGCTATGACCGTCTCCCATCTTCTTTGCCAGGAGGACAGGGAACTGCAGGTGAATTGACTACGATGCAAGCTCTTCGCCGCAAGGTTCAAGACACGATGGAAGGTGCTGGTTTAACAGAAGTTATCACTTATACATTGACAACACCTGAAAAAGCACAATTGTTCAGACAGAATCCATCTGAATTGATTCAATTGATGTGGCCAATGAGTGTCGAGCGTAGTGTGCTTCGGCAAAGTATGGTATCCAGTCTTCTAGAAACGCTTCAATATAATCAAGCTCGTCGTCAGCCGAACCTAGCTATTTATGAGATTGGTAAGATTTTCAAACAGATTGAAGGTCAGCAACTGCCACAGGAAGATACAGTCTTGGCCTTGGCTTTAACGGGATCACTCACAGAAAAAGATTTCCATACTCAACCTCAAGCAGTCGACTTCTTTACGGCTAAGGGGATGTTGGAATTACTCTTTGATCGTTTGGGATTAGAGGTAACCTATAAAGCCATTGCTGATCTTCCTGGTAGTCATCCTGGGCGGACAGCTCTGCTTCAGTTAGGAGATCAAACGATTGGTTTCCTTGGTCAAGTTCATCCGGCTCTATCTAAGGATTATGATTTATCAGAAGTTTATGTTGCGGAAGTTAATCTGTCACTTGTAGAAGAATTATTACCAGAGCAAGCGATTTTCCAGGATATTAGTAAATTCCCTTCCGTTACACGGGATATTGCTCTTTTGGTCCAGGAAGAGGTTCAGCATCAAGCGATTCTAGATGTTCTTTCATCTTTAAATTTAAAACGCTTGAAAGCTATTCATCTGTTTGATGTCTATCAAGGATTACCATTGAGTGAGAATCAAAAATCTATGGCCTATAGCCTGACCTTCCAAAATCCAGAAGCTACTATGGAAGATGAGGAAGTGGTACGCTATATGGACAAGATTCAGAAGGCTTTGGAATCAGAACTTGGAGCTGAAATTCGTTAATCAAAAAAAGTATTTCATTTGGTGGTTTTTTGGGCAATTTTGATGGAACCTTTCGTGCTTTATGGTATAGTGAGAAAGGGGCTAGAAATGGCGTGAAAGCCACCCCAAATTTAATTAAAGGAAAAAAATATGAGCTTTGGTAAAAAACTACTGAGCATCTCTGTTCTGGGGATGACAGCTCTGTCTCTATCAGCCTGTGCAGCATGGATTGATAAAGGCGAATCCATTACGGCTGTGGGATCTACAGCCTTGCAACCGCTAGTCGAAGCCGCATCAGATGAGTTTTCTGCCCAGCATCTAGGAAAAACCATCAATGTCCAAGGTGGAGGATCCGGTACGGGTCTTTCTCAGGTGCAATCGGGTGCTGTTCAAATCGGGAATAGTGATGTCTTTGCGGAAGAGAAAGATGGGATTAAAGCAGATGAATTAATGGATCATCAAGTTGCAGTTGCAGGTTTAGCTGTGATTGCTAATAAGGAAGTTAGCATCGATAATCTCACCTTGAATCAATTACGAGATGTCTTTGCGGGCAAGATTACCAACTGGAAAGAAGTTGGGGGACCAAACTTGGAAGTAACGATTATCAACCGTGCGGTTGGTTCAGGTTCCCGTTCGACTTTTGATAAAGTTGTTATGGATGGTGTAACTGCTAAGAAGAGTCAAGAACAAGATTCCAATGGTATGGTTAAATCCATTGTGTCTCAAACACCGGGAGCTATTTCCTACCTTGCCTTTTCTTATGTAGATGACTCTGTGAAACAGTTAAAGCTGGATGGTGCTGCACCAACTGCTGAGAATGTTGCTACAAATAAGTGGCCTATCTGGTCTTATGAGCATATGTATACTAAAAAGAATAAGGATGAGCTCACAGAAGAGTTCTTGGACTATATGATTTCTGATGAAGTCCAAGATGGTATCGTTCGTAGCATGGGCTACATCTCCATTAATAAAATGGAAGTTGAGAAAGATGCGGATGGTAAGGTAACTGTGAAAGCACAAAGTCCAAATAGCGAGGGGGAACAGAAATGAAAACATCAGAATTAGAAAAGAAATTACTATCCCCTTCTAAAAATTCCAAATTAGAAAAATTTGGTAAAACAGTTACCTTTATGTGTCTCTCACTGATTGTTCTAGTGGTTGCGATGATTTTGATTTTCGTGGCTCAGAAAGGTTTATCGACCTTCTTTGTAGATGGAATTAATCCCATTTCTTTCCTTACAGGAACAGAATGGCAACCAAGTGTGAAAGATGCGAATGGTCAACCTTATATGGGGGCTCTGCCAATGATTACAGGTTCCTTTATTGTTACCATCTTATCTGCCCTGCTTGCAACTCCTTTTGCGATTGGAGCGGCTATCTTTATGACAGAGATTTCTCCTAAATATGGAGCTAAAATCCTTCAGCCAGCTATTGAATTATTGGTGGGAATTCCATCAGTAGTTTATGGATTTATTGGGTTACAAGTGGTTGTTCCTTTTGTCCGCGGTATTGCAGGTGGAACAGGGTTTGGAATCTTATCTGGGGTATTTGTCCTCTTCGTTATGATTTTGCCAACTGTGACCTTTATGACTGTCGATAGTTTGAAGGCTGTTCCACGTCACTATAAAGAAGCGAGTTTAGCTATGGGGGCTACTCGCTGGCAAACTATCTGGCGCGTGGTTCTGAATGCTGCTCGTCCAGGTATTTTTACGGCTATTGTCTTTGGGATGGCACGGGCCTTTGGTGAAGCATTAGCGATCCAGATGGTTGTCGGAAATTCTGCTGTGATGCCAACCTCTCTGACAACACCCGCTTCAACATTGACTTCTGTTTTGACTATGGGAATTGGGAATACCATTATGGGTACGGTTCAGAACAATGTTCTTTGGTCCTTGGCTTTGGTTCTTTTGATGATGAGTCTAGCCTTTAATTCCGTGATTAAATTAATTACAAGGGAAGGAAAGAGAAATTATGAACGCTAAGAAAATGAACAAGGTGGCGACCACTGTTCTCTACACCATTGCAGGAATTATCGTCACCATCCTAACCTCCCTTCTCTTATTTATTCTGGTTCGAGGTTTGCCACATGTAAATTGGCATTTCTTGACAGGGCGTTCTTCTTCTTATGAAGCTGGAGGCGGGATTGGAATCCAATTGTTTAACTCCTTTTTCTTGTTGGTCATTACTCTTTTGATCTCCCTTCCCCTATCTACGGGAGCAGGAATTTATTTATCAGAGTATGCCAAGAAGGGGCCTGTTACTAACTTTATTCGAACTTGTATCGAGATTCTTTCATCACTCCCTTCTGTGGTTGTTGGTCTCTTTGGATATTTGATTTTTGTTATTCAATTTCAATATGGTTTCTCTATTATTTCGGGTGCCTTGGCATTGACAGTTTTTAACTTGCCAATGATGACACGGAATGTTGAAGATAGTCTTCGGACGGTTCATCACACTCAGCGAGAAGCTGGTTTGGCACTTGGATTATCACGATGGGAAACTGTAGTGCATGTTGTTATTCCGGAGGCTCTTCCTGGAATTGTGACGGGTATTGTTTTGGCTTCCGGCCGTATCTTTGGTGAGGCGGCAGCCCTCATTTATACTGCCGGGCAATCTGCTCCAGCTCTTGATTGGTCAAATTGGAACATCTTAGATGTAACAAGCCCTATTTCTATTTTCCGCCAAGCGGAAACTTTGGCTGTCCATATTTGGAAGGTCAATAGTGAGGGAACTATACCAGATGCTATGCAGGTATCAGCAGGAAGTGCAGCAGTTCTTCTGGTCTTTATCTTGATTTTCAACCTAGGTGCTCGTTACCTTGGTAAAAAACTTCATCAGAAGATGACTTCAGCATCCTAAGGAGGTTTAAGGAAAAATGACAACATATAATTGGGATGAAAAACACATTATTCGTTTCCCAGAAGAAAAAGTTGCCCTTGAGACCAAGGACCTTCATGTGTATTATGGTCAGAATGAGTCCATCAAGGGAATTGATATGCAGTTCGAAAAGAACAAGATTACGGCCTTGATTGGACCATCAGGATCTGGGAAGTCGACTTACTTGCGTAGTTTGAATCGCATGAATGACACCATTGATATTGCCCGCGTTACAGGGGAAATTCTCTATGAGGGAGTGGATGTCAATCGTCCAGATATTAATGTGTATGAAATGCGCAAGCATATTGGAATGGTCTTTCAACGGCCGAATCCATTTGCTAAATCGATTTATCGCAACATTACCTTTGCTCATGAACGGGCAGGGGTGAAAGATAAGAAAGTCTTAGATGAGATTGTGGAGACTTCGCTTAAGCAGGCAGCCTTATGGGATCAGGTGAAGGATGATCTTCATAAATCGGCTTTCACCTTATCAGGTGGACAACAGCAGCGGCTTTGTATTGCTCGCGCAATCTCTGTGAAGCCTGACATTCTTTTGATGGATGAACCGGCTTCTGCCTTGGATCCAATTGCGACAATGCAGTTGGAAGAGACTATGTTGGAATTGAAGAAAAACTATACCATTATCATCGTAACCCACAATATGCAACAAGCTGCTCGGGCTAGTGATTATACGGCTTTCTTCTATTTGGGAGATCTAATCGAGTACGATGAGACTGGAAAAATCTTCCAAAATGCCCAACTAAAATCCACAAATGATTATGTATCAGGACGTTTTGGTTAGGAGGAAGTCATGACAGAACCTATTTTAAGTGTGAAGGACTTATCCGTGTACTACGGTAAAAAGAAAGCCCTCAACAGTGTTTCATTAGACTTTTATCCTAAGGAAATCACTGCTCTCATTGGACCTTCGGGATCTGGTAAATCTACTCTTTTACGGTCTATCAACCGGATGAATGATTTAAATCCTGAGGCTAGTCTGACAGGATCAATCGTTTATGATGGGCACGAAGTATATAGTCCTCGACGTGATACAGTTGAATTGCGTAAGGAAATTGGAATGGTCTTCCAGCAACCCAATCCTTTCCCTATGACGATTTATGAGAATGTAGTCTATGGTCTCCGGATAAAAGGAATTAAGGATAAACAAGTCTTGGATGAGGCTGTGGAGTCATCTCTGAAAGGAGCTTCTATCTGGGATGAGGTCAAAGATCGATTACACGATTCTGCCCTAGGTCTATCTGGTGGACAACAACAGCGGGTCTGTGTAGCACGGGTATTGGCAACCAGTCCTAAAATTATCTTGTTGGATGAGCCTACATCCGCTTTAGACCCTATTTCATCTGGTAAAATTGAAGAGACCCTTTATGGTTTGAAAGATCAATACACCTTACTCTTAGTGACCCGGTCTATGCAACAAGCTTCTCGGATTTCCGATAGAACTGCATTCTTCCTTGATGGAAATTGCTTGGAATATAGCTCTACCAAGGATATGTTCCTCAATCCACAGCACAAGGAAACGGAAGATTACATTACAGGTAAATTTGGATAGGAGTTCATATGTTACGTACACAATTTGAAAATGAATTAGAGAAACTACACAATCAGTTTTATGCGATGGGAACCGAAGTTCTATCTCAGATTAACCGGACCGTTCGTGCCTTTGTTACTCACGATCGCGAATTAGCTCGTGCTGTTATTGAAGATGACGCGGATGTCAATAAGTATGAAGTAAAACTCGAAGAAAAATCTCTTGAGATTATTGCTCTTCAACAGCCTGTTTCACATGATTTGCGGACTGTTATTACGATTCTAAAGGCGTCAAGTGATATTGAACGCATGGGTGACCATGCAGTATCTATTGCGCAAGCAACAATCCGTGTAAAAGGAGAAGTACGGATTGCAGCTGTTGAGCAAGAGATTGATAAAATGGGTAAAAAAGTCAAAGAATTTGTGGAAGCGACTTTGGACCTCTATCTCAAAGGAGATGTTGACTCTGCTTATCAAGTTGCGGCTATGGACGAAGAAGTTAATGATTATTTCAAAAAGATCCAAGAATTAGCAACTGAAGAAATTAAGCATAACCCCGAAGCCATTGTGGCAGGTCGGGACTATTTCCAAGTAATCAGCTACTTGGAACGAATTGGTGACTATGCCAAGAACGTTTGTGAATGGGTTGTTTATTTGGAAACAGGTGAAATTGTTGAATTGTAAAATGGATACGCACCGTTTCAAGTAGACAGACAAAATATGAGGAACCAGATTGCTTTGGCATAAGCGGTCTGGTTTTTCTTATCGGCAATCATTTTCCAAGAATCTCTAGATTTTTTGGATTGTTTAATCGGAAACTTATTTTGAACGTACTTGAGTCTTGGCTCTCAGCTTACTTTCAAAAGCAATATTGCTTTTTCTAGATATACTAAAAATCCTACTGAAGTAGGCAGTACGAATACATAAAGTACTGTCTATTTCAGTAGGATTGTATTAAACTTCCTCGTTTTTTCAGTTGCAAAAATAAAGAGCAGTGGTACAATTTTACTATGAGCAAGGAATTAATTGAGAATAAATTGGCACTATTGCCAACAAGTCCCGGCTGCTATCTTCATAAGAACCAGCAGGGAACCATTATTTATGTTGGTAAAGCTAAGAATTTACGGAATCGTGTTCGTTCCTATTTCAGAGGGAGTCACGATACTAAGACAGAGGCTCTTATTTCTGAAATTGCCGATTTTGAATTTATTGTAACGGAATCCAATATTGAAGCCTTATTGCTTGAGATTAATCTTATTAAAGAGAATCGTCCTAAGTACAATATTATGCTAAAGGATGATAAGTCTTATCCTTTTATTAAAATTACAAATGACTATTATCCACGCCTGATAACAACCCGTCAGGTTAAAAAAGATGGTGCTATGTATTTTGGTCCCTATCCAGATGTGGGGGCAGCGAATGAAATTAAGAAGCTCCTGGATCGGATTTTTCCCTTCAAAAAATGTAGTAATCCAGCTGATAAGGTCTGTTTTTATTATCACCTACATCAGTGTGATGCCCACACAGTAACCGGTTATACGCATCAACATTTTATGGATATGGCCCAAGAAGTTTCCGACTTTTTAAAGGGGCAGGATGATAAAATTTTGGACGAATTAAAGGTTAAGATGGAGACCGCAGCGCAAGATTTGGAATTTGAGAGGGCAGCTGAATATCGAGACCTTTTACAAGCCATCGCTACATTACGTACCAAACAACGGGTTATGGCTAAAGATTTACAAAATCGAGATGTCTTTGGTTATGCTGTTCATCAAGGATGGATGTGTGTCCAAGTCTTTTTTGTACGACAGGGAAAGCTGATAGAGAGGGATGTGAGTCTTTTTCCTTATTACAATGACGCAGAGGAAGACTTCTTAACCTATTTAGGTCAGTTTTATCAAGAGACCAATCATCTTATCCCAAATGAGATTCTGTTACCAAAAGATGTGGATTTAGAATCGGCCCAAGCCTTGGTAGAGACTAAAATTCGTCAACCCCAGAGAGGGGAAAAGAAGCAACTAGTGAGTCTAGCGAGTAAAAATGCACGGGTTTCACTCCAGCAAAAATTTGATCTACTTGAAAAGAATTTTGAGAAAACCCAAGGAGCAGTTGAGAATTTGGGACGTGTGTTGGGAATTTCCACGCCTTATAGAATTGAGGCTTTTGATAATTCTAATATTATGGGAACAAGCCCAGTTTCAGCCATGGTGGTTTTTGTCAATGGAGTTGCCAGTAAGAAAGATTATCGCAAATACAAAATCAAAACTGTCGAGGGACCGGACGATTACGCTAGTATGCGAGAGGTACTCAGAAGACGTTATAGTCGGGTGATTCGGGAAAATCTTCCGAAACCAGACTTGATTATTATGGATGGAGGGCAAGGTCAGGTTTCGGTGGCTAAAGAAGTTGTTCATGGCGAATTGGGCCTTTCTATCCCTATTGCTGGTTTAAAGAAAAATGATCGTCATCAAACCCATGAACTACTTTTTGGTGACCCACTGGAAGTGGTGGAACTTGGTCGTCAGTCGCAAGAGTTTTTCCTCTTACATCGTATTCAGGATGAGGTTCATCGTTTTGCTATTACCTTTCACCGTCAAGTTCGAAGTAAGAATTCTTTCTCATCTAGGCTGGATGGTATTGAAGGACTTGGTCCGAAACGGAAACAAGTCTTGCTTAAACATTTTAAAAGTATTCCGAAAATCCAAGCAGCTAGTTTAGAAGAGATTCAAGCTCTTGGCATACCTCAAGTCGTTGCCCAGCGTGTTCAAGACAAATTAGCGGATAAGGTAGAGGATAAAGAGAATTAACTGCCTTAAAGCCCTTAGTTTCTTATGGCAGAATTCCATAGTTTTCAAAGAAGTGGTAGAATAGAAAGTAAAGGAGAAATATATGGCTATAGTAGATTTTCAAAAAGAAGTTGAATTGCGCAAAGAGGATTTACTTAGAGATTTATTTAGTCTCTTGGAAATTAACTCTGAGCGGAGAGATGACCTAGCAGATGCTGAACATCCCTTTGGACCTGGTCCTGTTGCAGCTCTGAAACATTTTCTTTCCTTAGCGGAACGAGATGGCTACTCTACTTTGAATGTAGATAATTATGCGGGCCATTTTGAATATGGGGAAGGAGAAGAGGTTCTTGGCATTTTTGCCCATATGGATGTTGTGCCAGCTGGGAGTGGTTGGGAGACAGACCCCTACAAACCGATTATTAAAGATGGCCGACTCTACGCGCGTGGGTCTAGTGATGACAAGGGACCAACCATGGCTTGTTATTATGGTTTGAAAATTATTAAGGAGCTTGGTCTTCCTACTTCTAAAAAAGTCCGCTTTGTAGTAGGGACAGATGAAGAATCTGGTTGGGCGGATATGGACTATTATTTTGAGCATGTCGGTCTTCCAGAGCCTGATTTTGGATTTTCACCTGATGCTGAATTTCCAATTATCAATGGTGAAAAAGGAAATATCACTGCTTATCTCCATTATCATGGCCAGCAAGAAGAAGGTCTTGAACTGTTGCTTTTCAAGGGAGGTCTCCGCGAGAACATGGTTCCTGAAGCAGCCACGGCTGTGATTAAAGCGGCACCTGAATCAATGGCTCAAGATTTTAAACATTATTTACAAGAAGTTGGCTTGAAGGGCCAAGTTCGAGAAGTAGAGTATGGTTTAGAATTGGAGTTAATTGGAAAATCTGCTCATGGTGCCTCCCCTCACCTTGGTGTCAATGGAGCAACCTATTTAGCTGCCTTTTTGGCAAATTATTCTTTTACAGGAACTGCAAAAGCATATCTAGATTTGGCTGGCCATAAGTTGAAAGATGACCATGACGCACGTGCTCTTGGCTTGAATTTTGTAGATGATCGTATGGGAGCATTGTCCATGAATGCAGGTATTTTTCATTTTGAAAAAGACTCAGATCAAAGTCATATAGCTTTAAATTTCCGCTATCCGCAAGGAATGACACCAGAAATGATTCAAACCAAATTGGCACAAGTATCTGGGGTAGAAGTGACTCTTTCTCAGCATGGACATACCCCCCACTATGTTCCAGCTGAAGATCCACTTGTGCAGACTCTTCTTTCAGTTTATGAAAAACACACAGGCTTGGAAGGGCATGAAAAAGTAATTGGTGGTGGAACGTTCGGTCGACTCTTGAAACGAGGAGTTGCTTATGGGGCTATGTTCCCAGGGTATATTGATACAATGCACCAAGCGAATGAATTTATTGAAGTGGATGATCTTTTCCGTGCTGCAGCTATTTATGCTGAAGCGATTTATGAATTGATTCGTTAAGCTGTTAACTCTATATAAGTAATAGCCAGTCCCTAGGGACTGGCTATTACTGTTGCCGATAGAGATGGTAGGCGAATTCGTCCAATGTCATTAAGTTAAGACTTAGAATCTAAAATAAGACCACTTTGGAAGTTCAAATTGATATCTGACTTTCGAAAGTGGTCTTTTTGTGCATGCCAAATAAAGGTTTTTATGACCTTTTTTAAAAATTATGATACTCTATAGATGAAACTTACTACTGATTGATTTTTCAGTCGCCTTTCAAACGTCCGACCTGGACGAATGATTGATAAGTGTCTTTCTATGTAAGTTTTCAACTTAGAAGAAGTGAGCCTGTTTTTCAGAAATTGTTTACAGGCATAAACAGCATCAGAAAAGCAGATTTGGTAGTTTTCTAAGCTGGACATTGTATCACTAACTTTCATAGTGATCCATCTACAGAAGTTAAACTCTGTAAAACGTGCATAAATTTCTTGAAGAACACCTTCCTTCTTCTTTGCATGAAAATTAACCAGACCTATACTATATTTTAGGTCTCTAAAACTTGTCTCTATGCCCCATCTACGGGCATAGAGTTTTTTAATTTCTTCAAAAGACAAGTCTGAATTTGTAACAAGGACCTCATATTTTCCTTCCCTTATCGGAAACTTTAAAATCCGAAAATGCAGTTCATAAAATTGAGGATCACTTCCATAACTAATAGAGTCCGAGAGAAAATCAAATCTGGAATTATGGGGAACAAATCGATATTTTTTTGGAGACTGTTTATAAAGATTTTTCATCTGTTTTGTTTGATTCCTAGACAATTTGATGGCAACTTCTTTTTCAATTGAGGTATCTGGTAAATGAAACCTTGATGCAAAAGATTCCAGACCATT